>NZ_JFAO01000053.1:0-1543 GCF_006408945.1 Bifidobacterium sp. UTBIF-78 | reverse complement strand
CGCTACTCATGTCTGCATTCTCACTCCCACGGAATCCACGGCCGGCTTGCGCCGCCGCTTCGCCCCCCGTGGGACGCTCTCCTACCCAGTACCAAAGTACTGCCGCGTCTTCGGTGGCGTGCTTGAGCCCCGCTACATTGTCGGCGCGGAACCACTAGACCAGTGAGCTGTTACGCACTCTTTCAAGGATGGCTGCTTCTGAGCCAACCTCCTGGCTGTCTATGCGACTCCACATCCTTTCCCACTTAGCACGCGCTTGGGGACCTTAGACGACGGTCTGGGCTGTCTCCCTCTCCACGACGAAGCTTATCCCCCGCCGGGTCACTGCCGGGATACACATCACGGGTATTCGGAGTTTGGTTGCTGTTGGTACCCCACAAGGGCCCGCAAGCATCCAGTAGCTCTACCCCCCGGATGCAATCACCCGACGCTGCACCTAAATGCATTTCGGAGAGAACCAGCTATCACGGAATTTGATTGGCCTTTCACCCCCAGCCCCAAGTCATCCCCCCGGTTTTCAACCCAGGTGGGTCCGGTCCTCCACACGGTCTTACCCGCGCTTCAACCTGCTCAGGGCTAGATCATCCCGCTTCGGGTCCAGGACACGCGGCTCAAACGCCTTTTAAGACTCGCCTTCGCTACGCATACGCCACACGGCTTATACTCGCCACGCACCACTGACTCGCAGACTCATTTTTCGATAGGCACGCCGTCACCCCACCAAGGAGGCTCCGACGGTTCGTAGGCGCACGGTTTCAGGGACTGTTTCACTCCCCTCCCGGGGTGCTTTTCACCTTTCCCTCACGGTACTAGTTCACTATCGGTCAGACAGGAATACTTAGGCCTGCCCCACGGTCGGGGCGGATTCACACGGGGTTCCACGGGACCCGCGCTACTCGGGAGTCGCGATCGGCGGGACATGCGCCTACGGGTACGGGGCCCTCACCCTCTACGGCCCGGTATTCAACCCGGTTCCCCTCGCACACGCCGTTTATCACCACCGGCCGGCCCGTCGGAGCCGGCACACGCGATCCCAACAACACCCCACACGCAACCCCCGACGGGTATCACACGCATGAGGTTTAGCCTGATCCGCTTTCGCTCGCCACTACTCACGGAGTATCCTCTCCTGCAGGTACTGAGATGTTTCACTTCCCTGCGTACCCCCCGCGCCGAAGCACGGTACCGGCCCATTACTGCCGGTGGGTTGCCCCATTCGGAAACCCTCGGATCAAAGCCCACTCGGCGGCTCCCCGAGGCCTATCGCGGCCCGTCGCGTCCTTCATCGGTCCTGCCTGCCAAGGCATCCACCATACGCCCTTCAAGACAACACACAACACACGGCCGTGCGAAGCCCGAAAACACTGCACTGGACTCCCAGACAACAAATCAACACATCAAAATGATCACAAAACGATCGAAACGAACACAACCAAAACAATAGTTAATGAGTTCGAATCGAAATCGACAGCAAACACCACCCGCCGAACGGATGGCGTCTGCTCGCGTCCACTCTCCAGTTCTCAAACCACCACGCACACCC
>NZ_JFAO01000052.1:0-1336 GCF_006408945.1 Bifidobacterium sp. UTBIF-78 | reverse complement strand
GAAAAACTCTCCGTAGAAAGGAGGTGATCCAGCCGCACCTTCCGGTACGGCTACCTTGTTACGACTTAGTCCCAATCACGAGTCTCACCTTAGACGGCTCCCCCCAAAAAAGGTTAGGCCACCGGCTTCGGGTGCTACCCACTTTCATGACTTGACGGGCGGTGTGTACAAGGCCCGGGAACGCATTCACCGCGGCGTTGCTGATCCGCGATTACTAGCGACTCCGCCTTCACGGAGCCGGGTTGCAGGCTCCGATCCGAACTGAGACCGGTTTTCAGGGATCCGCTCCACCTCACAGTGTCGCATCCCGTTGTACCGGCCATTGTAGCATGCGTGAAGCCCTGGACGTAAGGGGCATGATGATCTGACGTCATCCCCACCTTCCTCCGAGTTGACCCCGGCGGTCCCTTGTGAGTTCCCGGCCGAACCGCTGGCAACACAAGGCGAGGGTTGCGCTCGTTGCGGGACTTAACCCAACATCTCACGACACGAGCTGACGACGACCATGCACCACCTGTGAACCCGCCCCGAAGGGAAACCCCGTCTCCGGAGTCGTCGGGAACATGTCAAGCCCAGGTAAGGTTCTTCGCGTTGCATCGAATTAATCCGCATGCTCCGCCGCTTGTGCGGGCCCCCGTCAATTTCTTTGAGTTTTAGCCTTGCGGCCGTACTCCCCAGGCGGGATGCTTAACGCGTTGGCTCCGACACGGAACACGTGGAACGTGCCCCACATCCAGCATCCACCGTTTACGGCGTGGACTACCAGGGTATCTAATCCTGTTCGCTCCCCACGCTTTCGCTCCTCAGCGTCAGTAACGGCCCAGAGACCTGCCTTCGCCATTGGTGTTCCTCCCGATATCTACACATTCCACCGTTACACCGGGAATTCCAGTCTCCCCTACCGCACTCCAGCCCGCCCGTACCCGGCGCAGACCCACCGTTAAGCGATGGGCTTTCACACCAGACGCGACGAACCGCCTACGAGCTCTTTACGCCCAATAATTCCGGATAACGCTTGCACCCTACGTATTACCGCGGCTGCTGGCACGTAGTTAGCCGGTGCTTATTCAACGGGTACACTCACTCTCGCTTGCTCCCCGATAAAAGCGGTTTACAACCCGAAGGCCTCCATCCCGCACGCGGCGTCGCTGCATCAGGCTTGCGCCCATTGTGCAATATTCCCCACTGCTGCCTCCCGTAGGAGTCTGGGCCGTATCTCAGTCCCAATGTGGCCGGTCGCCCTCTCAGGCCGGCTACCCGTCATAGGCTCGGTGGGCCATCACCCCGCCGACTACCTGATAGGACGCGACCCCATCCCATACCGGAAAAACCTTTC
>NZ_JFAO01000051.1:0-8137 GCF_006408945.1 Bifidobacterium sp. UTBIF-78 | reverse complement strand
CGGCCGAAACCAGGGATCCCGTTCGACTTGCATGTGTTAAGCACGCCGCCAGCGTTCATCCTGAGCCAGAATCGAACCCTCCACAAAAAAACATTGCAGAAAGCCAAACACGGCTCTCAAAAAAAGACGAGAAAAATCCTTAATAAGGAAAAAGAATCTCTCACACAAAACCCCATCACCATTCAACCATCTCTCAGGCACCCACCGGAACAAACCAGCAGGCAGGCAATGGACTGGCAATCATTGACTATAAAGAAGTAGTACAAACACGCTCTTGAGTTCTCAAACCACCACCACACTCCCACCTCGCAGCTCTCCAAGAGAAGAACCACTCGCTGAGCGGCAGCAAGGGATAAACTTACACGCAGACAACGAATCACGCAAATCAAGGCACAGATAAACCCCGGAAACCGCTGCAAACACACGGTTCCTTCGGCGTGTCGCAAACAGCCCCAAAACGCTGTTTCCAATACCAGAATAACTCGCTCCACCATCACATCAAGGCAACAAACTCCCTCATTCACCGGCGCGTCCCAAAAATTCCACGCTCAGACACCCCGCGTTCACGCGCCACGCATCATGCGCCATCAAAGCAAGCGCAATCCGACCATCAAGACCGCAGTGGCCTGTCTCGTTAATAATCGAGGTCTTCAGCTTCTGTCTCTCCCCCAGTCAGCTTCGATGCCAGCCCCATCATCATCAGGGGCCGATATCATTCAGACAATTGCGAGACAGACCAGTAGCGCACAATGATGGGAGGGTGGGGTGTTCACCGCGCAATGCAGCGAACACCCACACCCTCCCATCGTCAACTACCGTCAGACAATTGCACGAATGCGCGCAATCATGCCGTCAGATCGTGTGCCATCTCCTCGAAAGCGGCCAAGTAGGTGTCACAGGCCTTGTCGTCATGGGCGACGGACAGCGTCCACTCCTCTTCGCGTCCCGGGGCCATGTAGACGCCACGGTTGGCCTCATACAGCCACGCGAGCTGATTGAGCGCCGCGTTCTGCCCCTTGCGGAAGCTCACGTAGTCGGTGATCTTGTGCGGCGAGAACGTCACGCAACCCTTGGCGCCGAAGCCCTGCGCGTAGCCCGGGAAATCGTACTTCCTGATGATTTCGCGGCAACCGTCCATCAGGCGCTGGTTCATATGGTCGAGATGCTCGTAGGCCTCGGGGGTCAGCACCTTCTCGAGGCTGGCGCGGGCGGCGGCCATCGACAGCGGGTTGCCGGAGAACGTGCCGACCTGATAGACCTCGCCGTCCTCGACCACATGCATGACCTCGTCAGTACCACCGATCGCGCCGGAAGGCAGGCCGCCGGCGAGCGACTTGGCGATGGTGACCATGTCCGGCGTGACACCGAACAGCTTGGTGGCGCCGCCGGGGCCCACGGTCAGGCCGGTCTTGACCTCGTCGAAGATAAGCACGATGCCATGCCGCTTGGTCAGTTCGCGCACGCCCTCGAGGTAGCCGGGCTCGGGAGGCACGATGGACATGTTCATCAGGCAGGCCTCCATGATGAGGCAGGCCGGCGGATTGCCTCCCTCCTCCATCTCCTTGATGCGGTGCTCAAGGGCATCGAGATCGTTGAACGGCACCGGCACGGTGAGCTCGACGGTTGCCTTCGGGATGCCCGCGCCGTACGGCAGGGACTTGAGGTGGTAACGGTCGCCGATGTTGTTGTAGTCCTCGGAGATGGAGATCATCACCGCGTCGTGATGGCCGTGGTAGGAGCCGAAGATCTTCATGATGTGGTCGCGGTGCGTGTAGGCGCGGGCGATGCGAATGGCGTCCATCGTGGATTCGGAGCCGGAGTTGTTGAAACGCCACTTCGGAAGGCCGAAACGCTCGGTCAGCTCCTCGGCCACCACCACGTCGTCCCAATCCGGCATGGCGAAGTGCGAGCCTTTGGCGAAGCGGTCGTTGACCGCCTCGGCGATATACGGATTGGCATGGCCCTGCAGCATGGCGCCGAAGCCGTTGTTGAAGTCGTAGTATTCGTTGCCGTCCACGTCCCACATGCGGGAACCCTGACCACGGTCCACGTAGATGGGCCATGGGTCGCGCAGCTGGTAGGAAGAGGCGACGCCGTTGCACAGGTGCTTGCAGGCGCGCTCGTACATTTCGCGCGATTTGCCGAGCTTGGCGTTGAGCTTGTCACCTTCCTTCGCGGTCAGTTCCTTGATTTTCGTTTCATCGATGGTAGCCGCCATGGTGTCGCTCCTTCGGATCGGTTTCGTTGACGATTGGTGAGATTCAGGATTTCGTATGAGGTAAAAGCTAAACCTGCGTTTTTCTCAACGACTTTAGGTAATCACCTATTTATTTCGTAGGTATTAACGGCGCATTATTGCGATTTACATAGTCGCACCGCAACAGAATTGCGAAAACCATCACAAGACAACAAAAAGGCTCCTCTCGCGCAGGCGAGAGAAGCCGAAATCCATCCGCGAACCGGTCGGGGGCCGAGTCAAGCGCATTGCTTGCGCACACCCGCGCAATCCCGCAACCAAACGCGAGGTTTGTTGCAGAACGTTGCAGAATGAAGAAGGCGGACACAACAACAAACAAACGTTCGAATCCATGAAAGCCTGCTGTCACAACGGATCCGACGGTATGCCATCCTCAATTGCGGAAGTCCTCGAACATCATCGTGTAGTTGTCATTCAGCTTGTTGGAGCACCTCTTTTCGAGGATGGCGTGCTGCTCTTCAGTGGTGGAGGGCACGACGACGTTGAGTTTCCGCATGTCGGCAGGCAACAGGTCGTCGCCGCCTTTGAGCACACTGCCCGCGCCGGCATTCTGCTCCACCATGGTTTTATGCTGTGGATCGAGCATCCAATTGATGAACGTCTTGGCCTGATCCACGTTCTCGGCACCGCGCGAGATGGCCACGTTGTCCACGAATTTATTCGCGCCGTCGGACGGGAAGACAAACTTCAGGTCCGGGTTGCTCACCATCGCCTGATAGGCGTCGTAACTCCACGCCATACCGACTTTCTGCTCGCCGGACGCGAGTCGGTCGGCCACGCCTTCAGAGCTCATCACGCCCAGTTTCGACTTGTACTGTTCCAGCAGATCGGCGGCGTCCTGATAATCCTGGGGATTGGCGGTGCACTGGTCGGAGCCCACCGCGCGCAACGCGGCGTTGACCACTTCGATCTGGTCGCCGAGCAGCTGGGTCTTGCCCCAAGACGCCTTCGGATGGAAGAAGTCGTTCCACGACCGAGGCGCATCGGCCGCCGGAATCGACTTGGCATCGTACACGATGCCCGTATAACTCACGATGTATGGGATGGAATACTCCATTTTCTTGTCGTAATAGGGGTTGCGGAACTCGGATTTGATGTTCTTGGCGTTGGGCAGCGTGTCCACGTCGAATTTCATGAGCAGTTTTTCATGAATGAGCTGTTCGACCATGTAATCGCTGGGCATCACGATGTCGTACCCTTCACCACCGGTGGATTGCAGTTTGGCCTCAAGCGCCTCGTTGCTATCGAAGGTGTCGACCGTGAGCGAGATGCCAGTGTCTTGCTCGAAAGCCTTGATCACGTCGTCCGGCATGTACCCGGCCCATGTGTATATATGCAGTTCGCCACCGGTGGCCGCATGATACGGACCGACCGCGCTCACCACCGGACCGGAGGCGATGTCGCTCACCCCGCCGGAGCATGCGGCGAGCCCGACGGCCACCACACCGGCCAATCCCGCCGCCAAAGCCCGACGCAAACGGCCACGACGCATCAGAGCGCGATGTGCCGGACGCGCCGGCTTACCGAACGTCGTAGCCTCGCACCGCGCCGAGCGGTTTCCGGCGTATGACCCCGCGCAGGCTTCGGCATGGATCCCCGCCCGCATGATTCCGTTGGGCTCGCCGGACTTGCCGGCTCCGATCGTCTCACCGGTCTTGACTGTCATCATGTTCGCTCACCTCACTTCGACTTGCGGTTCGTCAGCAGCGTGGACGTCACCGTGACCACGACGGCCAGCAGCAGCAACAGCGCGGCGACCACGTTCACGCTCGGGTTCACGCCCTTGCGAATCAGGGAGAAGATATAAATCGGCAACGTGGTTGTGCCGGCGGTGGTCAGGAAGTTGGAGATCATGAAGTCGTCCATCGACACGACGAACGCCATCAGCGCTCCGGAGATGATGCCCGGAACCAACAGCGGCAGGGTCACGCGGAACACGGTGACCGGTCCGGATGCACCCAGGTCCTCGGCGGCCTCGAAACAGGCATGGTCGATGGTGGCCAGACGCGCGCGGATCGGCATCACGACGAACGGGATGCAGAACGTGGTGTGCGCGAGCACCAGCGGCACGAATCCGGGAGCGAGCCCGATGAGACGGATAAACGCCATGGTCGCCACGCCGAGCACGATTTCGGGGATGAGCATCGAGGCGTTGATGAGCATGGATGCGAGCGCCGAACCGGCTCGGGACATGTGGTCCACGGCCAACACGTACAGCACGCCGAGCACCGTGGAGAACACGGTGGCGAGCACGGCCACGAGCAGCGAGGTCTCGGTGGCGTTGATGATGGCGCCGTTAGTGAATACCTCGCCGTACCAGCGCAGGGAGAAGCCTTCCCACAGGAGCGCCTGGCGACCGCCGTTGAACGAGAAGAACACGACAATCACCATCGGCACATAGAGGAACGCCAGTACGAACACGCTGAGGAACCCGACCATCGGGAAGCGCCGCAAGGTGTTGCCCTGCTTGCCGGAACGCCGTGTGCTCCACATACGATCGGGCTGCTTGTATTCCAGTCCTTCCGGCATACGCACGCCAGAGGTCGTGCCGTCGGCGGCATCACGGTCCCGCTGCGCACGAGCCACCAGTGCGCCGAATTCACCGGCGTTGCCGTAGTCGACCTTGCCCGGGTCGGTATCGTCATGGAATACGGTCATGTCACTCACCCGCCTTTCTGGAAGCACGGCCGCCAATCACCGAGGCGATCAGCGCACCGAACAGGGTCACGGCCAGAATCACTGTGGACAGCGCGGCGCCGAACGGCCAATTGCGAGCCTCCGCGAACTGGGAGGCGATGAGGTTGCCGACCATGAGCACGCGGCCGCCGCCGAGCAGGACCGGTTGCACGTAGGAGCCGAAAGCCGGAATGAAGCACAGGGCGACACCGCTCATCACGCCGGGCATGGCGGCCCGGAAGATCACGCGGCGCATCACGGTGAGCTTGTGCGCGCCGAGGTCATACGCCGCCTCGACCAGACGGAAGTCGAATCCGGAAAGGGCCGAGTACATCGGCAGGATGGCGAACGGCAGGAACGTGTAGATCAGGCCGATCACCGAGGCGAACGAGGTGTACAGCATCTGTTGCGAGCCGATGCCAAGGAGTCGCATCGCCCAGTTGATCGGACCGTTTTCGTTGAGGATGAGCATCCATGCGTAAGTGCGCACCAGCAGGTTCGTCCAGAACGGAATGGTGACCAGAAGCACCAGAATCTGCTGGACCTTGGCGCTTTTCATCGACATCCACAGGGCGATCGGGAAGGCGAGCGCCACGCAAATCACCGTGGTCAGAAGGGCCTGCCACAGCGAGGTGCCGAACACGGCAAGGTAGCGGGTGTCGAACGAGCGATTGCCGAAGAAGTCGTGGCGGAACAGCAGTTTTTCGTAAGCGTCGGTGGAGAATGTGAACACCACGCCACCGCCCATATCGGGCCGGCTCATGAAGGAGAACGCGATGATGACCCCGATGGGCCCAAGCGTGAACAGCAATCCGATAAGGATGGAGGGCAGGGAGTAGAGACGGCTGAGCATTCCGGGCTTGACCGGGTGGGTTGAGGAGAACCAGCGGGACCACCGGGAAGGCGATTTCCGCACCGACGTCTCTGTTCCCGCTACCGGCTGCGCCGCGTCCATCGTCATAGTCTCCGTCATCGCCTCCGTCACGGCCTTGCCGGAACCGACGGCGGAAACATCAGGGACTGTCGTGCCTGACCTGTGTTCGTTCATCGTTCCACCACCCTCATGTGCTCGGCCTCGACTTCGACCGATACCGTGGCGCCCTCATGCAGCACGGCCGTGTCGTACGGCGGGGAGAGACGGACGAGTAGTGCAGTGCCGTCCGTGAGTCGCACCTCGCAACGCACGTCCGCGCCCATGAACATCAACGTCTCCACGGTGCCGGTGAGCGCGGTCTCGCGCGGGGCGGTAAGGGTGATGCGTTCGGGGCGGATCGCCGCGCTGATCTGCGCGCCGACCGGTAGTGCCGAAATGTCCTGCTTGACGCGGAATGGCACGCCTTCCACGGTGATTTCACCTTCCGCGCTTTTGACGGCGTCCACGAAGTTGATGTCGCCGATGAAGTCGGCCACGAATCTGTTGGCCGGCTCATTGTAGATCTCCTCCGGCGTACCCACCTGTTCGGGCCGGCCCTTGGAGAAGACGGCGATGTGGTCGCCCATCGACAGGGCCTCCTCCTGATCGTGCGTGACGAACACGAAAGTGATGCCGGTTTCACGCTGGATGCGCTTGAGTTCCACCTGCATCTGACGGCGCAGCTTGAAGTCGAGAGCGGAAAGGGATTCGTCGAGCAGCAGCACCTTGGGCCGCTTGGCGAGCGATCGGGCAAGCGCCACACGCTGCTGCTGGCCACCGGAGAGCTGGTTGGGTTTGCGGCCGCCGAACTCGCCCAGATGCACCAAGTCGAGCATTTCCTGAACGGTTTTGGCGATTTCGGCCTTCGGCTTCTTCTCCATTTCGAGTCCGAACGCCACGTTCTGTGCCACGGTCAGGTGCGGGAAGAGCGCATAGCTTTGGAAAACGGTGTTGACCGGGCGGTCGTACGGCGGCAGTTGGTCGATGCGCTGGTCGCCCAAATAGATCTCGCCGGCGTCCAGGCTTTCGAGACCAGCGATGGAGCGCAGCAGCGTGGTCTTGCCGCAGCCCGACGGGCCGAGCAGGATGAAGAACTCGCCTTGCCGGATGGCCAAGCTCACGTCGTTGATGGCGCGAACCTCCTTGCCCTCGGCGGATTGGAACACCTTGAACGCACGGTTGATCGTCAGTCCGGATTCCCTTGATTCGACTTCAGGGTCGCGTGCCACCAATGGTTGTACCTTGCTCATCGCGTCTCCTTCTGTTCGGCTCGTCACATCACAACCTTCAGTGAAGAAGACCACGGTTTCCATTACGTAAACGCAATATTGCGATTGTTTTCGTTGTTTTGCATCTCGATTATGCGAAAAACGTATTCTGCAACATGACATATCACGAAAATCGTATAAGAAAGCCGAAAACAACCTATCGGCAATCCCGGCATGGACGACACCGTCACTCGCCGATTCATATGCGATCGTTCAGTCACATAGTGGAACACGCGGCTCGCAGATACGCTTCAACGGAGCCCGGCAACGGCACCAGCACGGGAAGGAACTCTTGAAACGCACCCAGTATACGAAAATCGCAATCCGCAGACAGATGGATTAACGATTTCGAATTATTTGGACACACATGACGGGCATAATGGACGCAGCAGAAACGAACGGAGGGAACCATGACATCAGCGAAAACCAGCAGGGACGGCGGTGACGGCATCACAACGGACAGCCAGCCGCAGACGTTGGACGAGACCAACAAAAGAATCGTGACGCTGCTACAGGAGGACGGCCGGCGCTCATACGTGTCAATCGGCAAGGAGATCGGGCTTTCGGAGGCCGCGGTGCGACTGCGCGTGCAACGGATGCTGGATGACGGCATCATGCAGATCGTGGCGGTGACCAACCCGATGGACGTGGGCTTCAAGCGGCAGGCGATGGTGGGCATCACCGTCAATGGCGATATCGAATACGTGGCGCGCGAACTCAAGGAAATCAGCCAGATCGACTACGTGATCATCACAGCCGGCCGGTTTGACATCCTCGCTGAAATCTTCGCCGAAGACGACGAAAGCATGCTCGAGCTGGTCAACCGGCATATCCGTAAAATCGACGGCATCGACCGCACCGAACTGTTCACCTACATGCGACTGGAGTCCCAGCGCTACGACTGGGGCGTGAGGTAGAAGCTCTGCCGTGATGGGGCTGACCCGCTCTGAACTACCCCCTCAACCGGCTTAGCCGACAGCTGCTCCTGTAAAGGGAAGCCAAGCCTCCATCACTCGCATGACG
>NZ_JFAO01000050.1:0-11375 GCF_006408945.1 Bifidobacterium sp. UTBIF-78 | reverse complement strand
CCGGCCCGTCACCACCAACCAGTCAGTCCAGCACACCCTGATCAACCGGCCAAATCAGCCCGTCACCACCAACCAGTCATGCCAGACCGCAATCGATAACCAGTCGATGCCAATCACACCAACCGACCGGACCGGCCGAATGCCAAGGCACGCGTCAGATTACGTGGTACTCCTTGAGCAGTGTGGCGATGTCCGTGCCGTCGAGCTTCTTCAGCACCTTGCCAAGCACGGCCTTCTCCACGAAGTTGAGCTTCATATCCGTGACCGGCTTGCCGTCGCGCAGCTTGACGGTGGCGTTGAGAAGATTACGCACATCGTAGACGCTGCCCCACACCTCCGGCACACCACGGTCGACGTCAAGCAGGGTGTACACCGCCTCCATGCCGGTGCGCATCGAGTATTCGGTGGTGAAGATCGTGTCGCGCGGGGTTTCCGCGAACTGACCGAGGAATGCGAAGTTGACGGCACCATCAGGGACCACATCCGGACGGTCACCGGCTGCGCGCGGCATGAAGAAGGCCGTGATGTACGGCATCATCACCGGCACGGTGTTGGCGTGGTTCTTGGCGAGCGCCTCGATCTTGTCGGTCGGCACACCCATGTGGTACAGCCACTCCTCGCAAATCTCCTCGCCGGTGCATTCGGTCATCGGCTTCTTGACGTAATTGCCGGGCTTGTCGGGGAACAGACCATAGACCCACACGCACAGCTGGTCCTTGGGCTGGTCGCGGAACTGCTGCTGACGGTTCAGGGTCCAGCTCATGAGCCAGTTGGAATCGGTGACGGTAACGATGCCGCCGGTGACGACCTTGCCGGTGAACGGGTCGCGCTTGCAGATGCGCTGGATATAGGGCGGAATCTCCTTGTCCAACGTGGTGACGGTGGCGCTCATCCACTTGGTGGCCTGCGGGTCGGAGCAGAACTTGTCCGGGTGGCCGAAGCTCGGGTCCTGCGCGGCGATGCGGCTCCACATGTCCCAGCCGCCGCCGGGCTTCAGATCCGGGTTCCAAGCGGCGGGTGCGTGCTGCGAGCCCATCGTGGAGTTCTCGACGCAGCCGCCGTTGGTGATGAACACCAGATCGTTCTCGGTCAGGTCGATGGACGACTTCTCGCCCTCATGGTCGAGGTCGATGCGCACGGCGAGCTTCTTGGTGGGGCTGGAGTACGGGTTGCGCTTGAAGACTCCGGAGGTGGCCTGAATCTTGAGGATGGTGTCCTGACCCACCCCGGTGTGCTCGCGCTTGGGGCCGTCTCCCCCGCCGATGGCGAATTCGACGTTCTCGACCTTGGTGTTGTAGTGGAACTGCACGCCATGGCCTTCAAGGTACTTGACCATCGGCAGGATCATCGACTCATACTGGTTGTAGCGGGTGAAGCGCAGGGCAGAGAAGTCCGGCAGTCCGCCGATGTGGTGGATGTAGCGCTTGATGTACAACTTCATCTCGAGCGCGGAATGCCAGTTCTCGAAGGCGAACATCGTGCGCCAGTACATCCAGAAGTTGGAGTTCAGCACCTCGTCGTCGAAGAAATCGGTGATGGGCTTGTCGTACAACTCCTCATCCGGGGTGAAGAAGAGCTTCATGATCTCCTGCGAGGCTTTGTCGCTCAGTCCGAACTTGCCGTTCGTGCCGGCGTCCTTGCCGAGTTCCTTGGTGGCGCGACACAGCGAGTAGTTCGGGTCCTCCTTGTTAAGCCAGTAGTACTCGTCGAGCACCGAGACGCCTTCGGTCTCGATGGAGGGGATGGAGCGGAACAGGTCCCACATCACCTCGAAGTGGTTGTCCATCTCGCGACCGCCGCGCATCACGTAGCCAAGGCCGGGAATCTCCGCGCCGTCGCACGCGCCGCCGGGCACCGGGTCCTTTTCGAGAATGTGGATGTGGTCGCCGGGCATCTGGCCGTCGCGCACCAGATAGCAGGCCGCCGACAGGGCGGCGAGGCCCGTGCCGATGATGTAGGCCGACTTCTTGTCGACATCGGCCGGCTTCTTCGGACGGGCAAACGCCTCGTAATTACCGTTGGAATAATACATGTCCGCCTCCTTGTGGGTTGGTTGACAGTCTGTCAACCATTGCTGATGGACATCATGTCGCATTTTCCGCCGACACGCCATAGACACCGTGCGGTGTGGTGCGGCATTTTGCGCGCTATCCGCCGGAATCCGCTTGGAATCCAGCTGGAATCAGGTGAATGCCAATACGGAATCGGGGTACCGCCCGAATCCGGAATCAGATGTTGCCGCGTACGTGCTGATCGGCCCACGACTGCGAATGAGTGAACGTGGCGGGGTCGGCGCTCACGTTGGCGTGCGGGTCGTCCAATGCGTCGATGGCCTCGAGCTCGGCGGGAGTCAGGTCGAAGCCGGTGCTGGCGAGGTTCGCCTTCATGCGTTCGACGTGCTTGGACTTCGGGATGATGATGCGCCCCTCCTGCGTATGCCAGCGCAACACCACCTGCGCCGGCGTGACGCCATGGGCCTTGGCGGCTGCCGTCACCGAATCGGATTCGATGTCCTTGCCGTGACCGAGCGGGCTGTACGCTTCGGCCACGATGCCGTGAGCCTTGCAGAAGGCGAGGTTGCCGGGCTGGGAATAGCGCGGATGCACCTCAATCTGGTTCACGGCCGGAGCCTGACCGGAATCCTCGATGATGCCGCGCAGATGCTCGGGCAGGAAGTTGCTGACACCCGGCACGCGGATCGCGCCCTCGTCGCGCAGCTTGAGCAGCGCGCGCCACGTCTCCTTGTAGAAACCGGCGGCGGGGAACGGCCAGTGGATGAGATACATGTCGATGACGTCCACCTTGAGCTTGCGGCGGGATTCCTCGAACGCCACCATGGCGGAGTCGTAGCCCTGATCGCAATTGCGCAGCTTGGTGGTCACCCACACCTTGCCGGCCATGCCGGTGGCCTTGAGCGCATCACCCACCTGCTCCTCGTTGTAGTAGGCGGCGGCCGTGTCGATGTGACGGTATCCGATCTCCAACGCCTCCTCGACGGCACGCTGGGTGTCTTCGGGCGGAATCTGGAACGTGCCGAATCCGATCTGGGGAATCACGGAATGCGCCTTGTCGTTCAACGTCAGTTCAGGGGAAACCAGTTGCTGTTCGCTCATGACGATCCTTTCGCTATGGAAACGGATTTCCGCCTTCATGCTACTCCTGCGGCACTCCGTTACCACCCTGCGCACCCCTATTTCGGGCTCTTCCGCATTCGGGCTTGTCCTCGACTAACGGACCGGGCGAGCAGGTTGGACGGGCTGGACAGTGTGGACCGGATGCGCCGGATGAACGGGGTGATTGACGAGGTCGCGTTCGATCCATGCCATGACGAGGTCGGCGAGACGGTTCACCTCCTCGTCGGTCAATGGCCGTCCTTTGGGGATGTGATGCCATTTTTCGATGCATCCGCGGCAACAGGTGGCAGTGGCATGCTGGGCGGTGAACACCGGATGACCGCGCCACGGCGTCTGCCTGCCGTCGTTCTTCGGCTCGGCGGCACCGACCCGGTCCCGCAGCATCTCATGCGCGTGCCGGTCGATCGTCTCCTTGCCCTTGGCTCTCGCGTAGGCGCGATCCTTGTCGGTCAATACGAATTTGGCGCGGAATTGCGAGCGGGACAATCTCTCCAGAGTCTCAGCCATCCAACGTTGCTCGCCTGCATCAGTCACAGCTTCCATCGTAGCGCGCGATTGGGGCCTTGGCACTGTCCTAGCGGCGTCAGCCGGCCATAAGCTGGCCCGCCGACGACACTGAGGCGATAATTGCCGTCGCCAGCGGGCCATGCGATGGCCGTTCGCCAACGGTTACGGGCTCAGCGCGGTTGCACGGCCATGAGCTGGCCTGCCGACGACGCTGAGAAGGCGATTCGCGTCGTCGGCAGGCCATACGGTGGCTTGATGCCGACGCTACCGCACTCAGCGTAGCCGCCAAGCCATGCTCTGGCTCGGTCACGACGTCTGCCGCAGGCTATTGGCGTCGTCGAGCCAGCTCATGGCCGGGCAACAACGCCAGGTATCCCTCGACGGACAGACGAGCATCCATTCAACAGCCCAATCGGACTCGCCGTGCCATGCAGCGACTATCCCCGCCGATTCCAGTCATGATTCCACGCACGATTCTGGGCACTCCACGACACCACGGATGCTGATGCCCATCGTGCATGATTCCGCACGATTCTGGGCATTCTCCCACTACGAGGAAGGCCGCTCTCCAGGTTCTGGGCATATCCATGCCATGAAACCCGGCTACGGGCATCTTCATGGTGACCACATGCCCAGAATCCCGCTTATGACACGCGAATGCCCAGAATAACCGGTAGGGATATGCCCAGAACCGACAGGGCAGTCGTTCCCCATGATGCGAATATGCCCAAAACCGACAGCGCAGCCTTCTCCATGGTGGTTCTCCATGATGCGGATATGCCCAGAACCGCCGAAATCGTCTTCGATGGTTTCCGTATGATTCACCCGGACAGATGCGGATATACCCAGAACCGCCGAAATCGTCTTCTTCATGGAGTGAATATGCCCGGAAAATGAGGAGGAAGGCCATGCGAGCCGGCCGGGACATCATGTCTTGCCCCACCGCCGGCTCGAAACCCACCCCGTCAGGCGGCGGGCAGACAGCTGGGGCCGAAGAGAATCTTGATCTCGGCGAACAGCGACGTGTCGCGCTTGACGCGGAACCGGTCGCCGAAGGTGAAGACCTGGGCGTTGCCCTTCTCGTCCATCACCGCCAGATGCACCTCGCAGTAACCAGGATGGTTGGCGAGCACCTGACCGAGCTCGGTCATCCGGCGACGGTCCAACGCCACCGGCGGCAGCGTGATGACCAGCGGACGCTCATCCTCCGCCTCCAGCGTGGGCACCTGCATGTCGGTGGCGCGCAGAGACACGGTCTCGTCGCGCATTTCGACCTGCCCGCGAATCTGCACCACCGTGTCAACGGCCAGTTCGGCGGCTGCGGCCTCGTACACCTTGCCGAAGAACATGCATTGGATGCTGCTTTCCATGTCTTCGATGGTGACGATGGCCCAGGGGTTGCCTTTCTTGGAGACGCGCCGGTCCACGCCAGTCACGAGGCCTGCGAGGGTGACCTGTTGTCCGTCGGGCATGGTTTTGGCGCGGTCGATGAGGTGCGCGATGGACATCTCGCGCAGGCTGGCGAGCACGGACTGCATGCCGGAGAGCGGGTGATCGGACACGTACAGGCCGAGCATCTCGCGTTCGAAGTTGAGCTTGGTCTTCTTGTCCCATTCCTCGAGGTCGGGCACGCTCACGGAGGCGTCGCCCATGGCCTCCGCTCCCCCGTCCTCGTCGTCGCTGAACAGGTCGAACTGGCCCTCGGCCTGCTTGCGTTTGAGGCTCACGACCGAGTCGATGGCGGCCTCGTGCACGGTGAACAGGGCGCGGCGGTTCGGGTCGATGGAGTCGAAGGCGCCGGCCTTGATCAACGATTCGACCAAACGCTTGTTCAGGGCGGTCAGGGGCACGCGGCGGATGAAGTCCATGAAGTTCACGAACTTGCCGCGCAGGCCCTCGCGTTCGGCGATGATGTCAGCCACGGCCTTGTCGCCCACGTTACGGATCGCGCCGAGGCCGAAGCGCACGACGTCGCCGACGGCCGAGTACTCGTAGACCGACTCGTTGACGTCCGGGGAGAGCACCTGGATGCCCATGCGACGCGCCTCACCCAGATAGAGGGCGGTCTTGTCCTTGTTGGTGGCCGCGCCCTGCAGGAGGGCGGCCATGAACTCGACCGGGTAGTGGGTCTTGAGGTACGCGGTCCAGTAGGAAATCAGACCGTAGGCGGCCGAATGCGCTTTGTTGAACGCGTAGCCGGAGAACGGGACGAGGATGTCCCACACGGCGGTGGCGGCCTCCTCGGAGTAGCCGTGCTCCTTCATGCCCGCGAAGAACGGGACCTTCTCCTTGGCCAGCACCTCGGGCTTCTTCTTGCCCATCGCACGCCGCAGCACGTCGGCCTTGCCCAGCGAATAGCCGGCCAGGATACGCGCGGCGGACTGCACCTGCTCCTGATAGATAATCAGGCCGTACGTCTCGTCGAGCACCTGCTTCAACGGCTCCTCAAGCTCGGGGTGGATCGGCGTGATCTTCTGCAGGCCGTTCTTGCGCTTGGCGTAGTTGGTGTGCGAGTCCATCGACATCGGGCCCGGACGGTACAGGGCAATCAGTGCGGAGATGTCGTTGAAGTTATCGGGCTTCAGGGTCTTGAGCAGCGCGCGCATGCCGTCGGAATCGAGCTGGAACACACCCAGCGTGTCGCCGCGCGACAGCAACTGGTAGGTTTCCCTGTCGTCCAACGGGATCTTCGTGTAGTCGATGGCCGGCTTGCCGTTGGCCTCGATGTTGCGCAGCGTGTCATGGATGATCGTGAGGTTGGACAGGCCCAGGAAGTCCATCTTCACCAGACCCAGCGTCTCGCACGTATGATACTCGAACGTGGTGGTGATGGTGCCGTCGGTGCGCTCCAGCAGGGGCGACGTGTCCGTGATCGGCGCGCTGCCCATGATCGTCGCGCACGCATGCACGCCGGTCTGGCGGATCAGGCCCTCGATGCCCTTCGCCTCGTCGGTGATGCGCCGCGCGTCCGGGTCGGACTCGTACATCTCGCGGAACTCGCGCGCCTCCGCGTACCGTTTGGCCGCCGGGTCGAAGATATCGTGCAGGGAGATGTCCTTGCCGCCGGTCGCGGCAGGCGGCAAAGCCTTGGTGACCTTCTCGCCCACCGAGAACTCGTAGCCCATGATGCGCGCGGAGTCCTTCAACGCCTGCTTGGTCTTGATGGTGCCGTAAATCACGCACTGCGCCACCTTGTCGGTGCCGTACTTCTCACCGCAGTACTCGATCACGCGGGCGCGGCCCTCCGGGTCGAAGTCCACATCGATATCCGGCAGGGAGACGCGCTCCGGGTTCAGGAAGCGTTCGAAAATCAGACCGTGCTTCAACGGGTCGAGCTCGGTGATGCCCATCGCGTAGGCAACCATGGCGCCTGCGGCCGAGCCACGGCCGGGCCCCACCATGATTCCGTGGTCCTTGGCCCACTGGATGTAGTCGGCCACGACGAGGAAGTAGCCGCAGAACTGCATCTGGCAGATCACGCCGCACTCGTAGTCGGCCTGCTTCAGCACGTCCAGCGGCGGATGCCCGTCATAGCGCCTCTCGAGCCCCTCCTCCACCTTCTTCAAGAACAGGCTGGTCTCGTCCCACCCCTCCGGGCAGGCGAACTGCGGCATGAACGCGCCGTCCTCGTGATCGTCGAACATCACGTTGCAACGCTCCGCGATCTCCAACGTGTTGTCGCACGCCTCGGGATGCTCTTTGAACAATTCGCGCATCTCCTCGGCGGTCTTGATGAAGTAGCCGGTGCCGTCGAACTTGAAACGGTCCGGGTCGTCGAGCCGGGAACCGGAGTTGATGCACAGCATGGCGTCCTGTGCCTGCGCGTCCTCGGCATGCACGTAATGCGAATCGTTCGTCGCCAGCAACGGGGCGTTGAGTTTCTTCGCGATGTCGAGCAGGTCCCGGGTCACCTGCATCTCGATCTTGAGACCGTGATCCATCAGCTCGATATAGAAATTGTCCCGGCCGAAAATGTCCTGGAACTCGCCCGCCGCACGCAACGCCTCATCGAACTGGCCCAGACGCAGACGCGTCTGGATGATGCCCGACGGACAACCCGACGACGCGATCACGCCTTTCGAATAGGTGGCGAGCACCTCCTTATCCATACGCGGATAACGCATGACGCGACCCTCGAGATTCGCCACCGAGGATGCCTTGATCAGATTGACCAAACCCTCGTCATTCTCCGCCCACATCGTCATATGGGTGATGAGGCCACCGCCGGAGACGTCGTCGCGACGCTGGGCTTCGGTGCCCCAGTGCACGCGCGATTTATCCTGCCGGGCGGTCTCGGGCGTCACGTACGCCTCGATGCCGATGATAGGCTTGACGCCGTTGGCGACGCAGTTGGTGTACATCTCATACGCACCATGCATGTTGCCATGGTCGGTGATGCCGATGGCGGGCATGCCGAGTTCGGCCGCGCGCTTGGCCAGCGCGGGAATCTTCGAGGCGCCGTCCAGCAGCGAATAGTGCGTGTGATTATGCAGATGTACGAAGTTCCCGGTTTCAGCCATGAGGTCAACCATACCTTAGAGTCTTGTCGGCTATGAATATGTCCTGATTCCCCGCGCAGGAACGATATGCGCCAGCGGGCAATGCTTTTTGTGAATCAAAATAAGGTGCCGAACTGTTGTTTATTCTTGCTGCGCGCTAAAGCCGTGGATCCCAAGATGTTCACCCTCGGCAGCCCCAGTTCCGCACATGTGTGCGAATCGAATGCGACGGCAACGGTTCCATCCACTTGTTGGATGAGCGATGTGAACCCCGACAGAGGGCGGGCACTGAGCACGATGGACCCTTCACGGACGAATCGCCTCTGCGGGAATTGTGCTATGCGATCCTCTACACCCCTGAGTCGTTCATCGTGCATCCAGTCGCCGATTGCCTCCGCACCGGAGGATACATCATGCTGTTGTCCGAGTGCGCCGGACACCGCTCTGATGGCTTTCGCCAACCCGTACTTCACGTACTCCGCTGTGGGCGCCACATAGCCCTCCCCGTATCGTTCGCGCAGCACCTTCAACGCGAGCGGGGCAATCCCCGATTCGCCGCGCAGCGTCACCACAGGGAATTTCGGATTCCTCCCATTGATGAAACGACCCGCCGACATGCCAAGCTCCATCGGGTTCGCATGAGTGATGCCCAATGCATGGCACACGAGACTGGCCCTTGCTCTCCCTTCACTGTCGGCGAACACGTAACCCGATTCCTCAAGTTGTTGCTTCATGTCCGCGACCGCCAGCAGATACTCCTCCGCATGAACAAGTCCGATTGCGTACAGTTCCTGCTCCATACGTTTCCTGATATCAACGGTCATCGCACCATGCAGACGGTCCGCCCCGGCCTCGACCATCCGACGTAGAGCACTGGCTGCAGATTCTTCCGGACCATAATTATGGGTCGGCATCAACGAACCTTCAGCTTGAGGATGAAAACCGGCCCGGCATCGTTCGGCGATAAGCAACGTATTGTCACATGCCTCAGGAATGTCCGCGAACAGACTTCTCATCTCGTGTCCGGACAGTAGGTGATACCTTTCTCCATAAAGTCGGAACCGAGATGGATTGTTCCAACTGTCACCGTATTCGATGCACATGCGCATCTCCTGAGCTATCCGGGCCGCAGGACTCGCATAATGCACGTCTGCGGTCGCCACTATGGGAGCATCGAGTTTGCGGGCAATTTCAAGCAGACCGGACCGCACCCGCCGTTCCATCTCCAGTCCGTGATCCATGATTTCAACGAAGAAACTCCCCCGTCCGAAGATGTCCTGAAGATCGCCCGCCATACGGAGGGCGTCGTCGAATTGTCCCAGCCGCAATCTCGTCTGAATCGCACCCGACGGGCAACCAGAGCCGCAGATCAGGCCTGCGGCATATCGTGACAACAGTTCCCGATCCATTCGTGGATATCATCCGACTCTGCCTTCGAGATTCGCGGCGGATGACATCGAGAACATGTTTTCCAGCCCTTCGTCCGTTTCCGCCCACAAACTCAGATGGGTGAACCTTCCATTCCCTCCGACATCATCGGGATTCCGACGCCGGCGCGGAGTCGGATCCCATGAGACTGGTGACGTATCACGCCGATCGGTTTCAGGGGTGACGTATGCTTCCAATCCGAGTATCGGCTGTATCCCTGTCTGTCGGCAGGTCTTCCAGAAGTCGAACAGTCCGTTCACCACACCGTGATCGGTCAATCCGATAGCGGGCTGCCCTATGTCCACCGCCGTCTGAACCAATTCGCTGATGGATGAACCCCCGTCAATCATCGAGAATGAACTGTGTACATGCAGATGCACGAAATCATCACCGCTCGTCATTAATGTCCTTTCCGGAAAATGTATCGTATGCCGATCATCACATCTCAACGAGAAGAACAGTACATATCTACTGTTTGTCAATCCTTTTGTTGACGAAATATCCGATCATGTGCAGCTCGAACATGATGATGACATCGGCATTGTCGGCATCGCCTCGCCACCTATCCTGTCGAGAAGCGATGCGACCTCTCCTGACGTTCGTCAACTTATAATGACGCTCAGGAAAGTTGCCATGGAAGGCTTGGAGAATGGACTTCTGAGAGGTGGAGTGTATGTCTGGATCAATGAAAAGCGCACCTTCCACGGCTGAAATCGTCGTGGAGATTCTTGAGCTGCTTGACGCGCACACCGATCGGGAGCATGGGGTCTCGGCCGTATGGATCAGCAAGCAACTGGGAGTAACCGAGAAGACCGTCCGAGGTCATCTGCACACCCTAGCGGCAATCGAACCGTTCGGTCGAAAAGTCGGAAAGCTAGAGCGGAAGGATCTCATCAACGCGCAAAGCATCGACCCAAAGACCGGCTGGTATATCGAACCCATATTCGATACCGCCCAGATGAGATTGCTTGCGGATGGAGCCGCACTATCTCGTTCGGACGGCGAATATCTCAGGGACCTCATTGCCAAGATGTACGCCTTCGCGGGCCGTTCCGGGCAGCTCGACGGTCTTGGCACCCTACTCACTCCGCCTCACTACAATCGGGAATTCTTGAGCAATGTGGAGCAACTCAACGACGCCATAGCCCATGAGCGCCAAATACACTTCCACTATTGCACTTATGACGTCAACGGGGAACTGATCCCCCGCATCGACGCAGCCGGCAAGCCGAAGGAATATACCGCCGACCCCTACGACCTTCGATACAAGAATGAGAAATACTATCTCATCTGCCATCTGCAACCCTATGACGACCTGTCATATCTTCACGTTGAGCGTATTCGGAATCTCCGGGTGGAAGACGCCAACCACTCCATTCAACGTACGTTCGATAGCTTCACCGACGATGCGGGAAACCCTATAGATATCACGGCATTCATGAGCGAACGCCCCTATCCCATCGATGGTGAGGCAGTCCCCATACGTTTACGCGTCGAGGGAGGATTGGAGCCCGTATTCGATTGGTTCAATGACGCGAAAGTGACGCAAATAGAGAAGAACGTCTACGAGGTGGTCATCAAGGCACCGCAATGGGCCACGGCCTTCTGGGCCCTGCAGTACACCAACAGCGGCGTCCATATCACGGTGCTCGAGCCCCAGTCCCTACGTAGTGAATTGCTCCGAGCCGGTCATACACTACTCAACTGTTATAGAGCATCAGAACGGTAGATATCTACCATCTTATTTTTCAGAACATACGATAGGAGGTACATAGAGGCATATCCGAAACAAAGCGATAATTATGGG
>NZ_JFAO01000049.1:0-28860 GCF_006408945.1 Bifidobacterium sp. UTBIF-78 | reverse complement strand
CCGTTTGCTCTGACCAAGTGGTGGGGCGTGCTGCGCCGCTACGAACTGTATGCCGGGCTTGTGGCCAAGATGATCGCCTTCCCGCTCGCATTCTACGCGCTGCTCACATGGGCGGTCGGTGCGCTGCCGTTCGCCTTGCCGATCACGCATGACATGATCCTCATGATCACCGTGATCGCAGGCCTGCCGACCATGACCACCATCGCGATGTTCACCGGCCGCAAGGACAACATGCCCGACTATGCGGTCGGCTTCGTGCTGGTCAGCACCCTGTTCTCGCTGGTGTCGCTGACCATCGTCTCCGCGATGGTGTTCTAAAACGGCCGAGGCGATGGTTGAGGTTCCTCGCGACGCGGAAGCATCGAATCCACGTCACCGAAAAGTCAGTCCCGCGACGCCGCGTCGATGCAGCGCAACGCGTTGAGGGTACGCGGATAGCCGATGTACGGCATGCACTGCGACGCCACGGCGATGAGGAAGTGACGGTCGTTGCCGATGCGCATATTGGCGCGGGCATGGCTGGTGAGCTGCGGCTCGCACCCGCCCTGCGCGGCCAGGAAGCAGAACGTGATCATCTCGCGCTGCTTGAGATCAAGCCCGGTGCGCGTGTAGTAGTCACCGAAGCAGTTGGCGGCCAGCCAGCGGTTGATGTGACGCTTCTCTTCGGGGCCGGACTTGTAGAAGTCCTTCATGCCGTCGCCGAAGATATCCACCTGCGCCTGCGTGCCGGCCTCCCGCCGCGTTTCCGGTGTGGTGGTGGCCTGCGAGGGCAATGGCAGTTCGACGCCGCGCTCGCGCAGGATGTCGTTCAGTGCGGCGATGAACGGGTAGACGCGCGCGATGCCCAGATACGCCACGGCCTGATACGTCGTCTCCTTGATCTCCACCGGCGTGAGTCCGGCGATCAGCGCCGCCGGCACGATGCCGCGGAATTCGGTGAGGCTCTGGCTGCCGAGCAATGTGGCCAAAATCGCCAGATAGCGCGTGCGGTCGTCCAGATCATTGACGCTGGGCTCGTTCGGCACCTCATCGAAGGCGAAGTTCTCGATGATGCGGGCCAGGTCCGGGTCGTCGCGGCGCAGCAGCTCCGAATCCGGGAAGAACGTGCGGTGATAGGCCTCGGCGGCGGGGGAGATGCCGCTGAGTTGTTCCGCTGATTGATCGTGTACTGTCGTAGCGCTGTGTTCCGTCATGGTGCGTCCTTCCATCGTCAATCCGTCATCAACACAGCGTATGAGCATGCGTGCCATGCCGCAATTGCCTGCCAAGTATCGGCGGTGATGCTTGGCAGGCATGACAGGCGTTGAGGGGATTGCCGGGTGCATGGTGCGGGAACGTGCGTGATTCCCGCTCATTCGAACCGGCGGTGACGGTTGGCGTGGGCTTGGGCGTGACGCGAAGCGTTTATCCGCGTGTGCGGAGTGTGCCATCGTGCCGGGTGTGCCGGCGCCCGGAGCAAGAAGTACGGCAGCGCGAGGGCCTACCGCTTGACCAGGCCGAGTTTGTCCGCTTCGGTGATCGGGCGGATCACGCGGGCGGGCACGCCGGCCACGATGACGCTTTCGGGAACGTCCTTGGTGACCACGGCGCCCGCAGCCACGACGCTGTTCGACCCGATGGTCACGCCGGCCACGATGGTGGAGCCGCCGCACAGCCAGACGTTGTCGCCGATGGTCACGGGCAGGCTGTGCTCCCAGCCGGCCGTTCGCTCGGCGGCGTCGAAGGCGTGCTCGGGCGTGTAGATGCCCACGTTCGGGCCGAACCAGACGTTGTCGCCGATGGTCACCCGCGCGCAGTCGAGGATGCAGCATCCGGTGTTGGCGTAGAAGTTGTCGCCGACGGAGATGTTGTATCCGTAATCGCAGTTGAAGGTCGATTCGACCCAGCAGTTCGCGCCCGCATGGCCGAACAGTTCACGGAGGATGCGCTCGCGTTCGGCGCGCAGGGTGGGGCGCGTCATGTTGAGGTCGAAGAGCAGGTCCTTGGCGTGCTCGCGCTCGGCGTTGAGCTCGGGGTCGTCGCTGGTGTAGTACTCGCCCGCGAGCATGAGCTCCTTCATGCTGCGGGTGTCGGTTGTTTCGTTTGGGCTACTGGATTGTGCGGTGTTCTGCATGTCGTCCATGTGTACGAATGTATACGTTTATGTGTACATTCGTACGCTTCTGCGAGTGGCGTACGGACGAATGTACCCATTGACGGGTAAGGTCTGCCGGTATGGAGAAGAGCAGCACCGCGCCGCGCCGTCGCAACGATCCCGAGCGCAAGCAGCGCATCATCGATGCGTGCCTCACGGTCATCGCGGAACGTGGGGTGGCGGGCACTTCGCACCGGGTGGTGGCCGCCGAGGCCCATGTGCCGTTGGGGTCCATGACCTACCATTTCGACGGCATGCACGATCTGCTGCATCAGGCGTTCGACCAGTTCGCCGATCGGTCCATCGCCGCGTTCCGCGCGAGGATGGACGCGGCGACCGATGCCGAGGAGGCGTGCGAGGCCATCGCGTCCAATATCGAGCATGACCTGCTCGCTACCCGGCGGGATAGGAACATCAACCTTGAGTTCTATGCGCTGGTCGCCCATGATGAGTCGTTCCGCGATATCAGCAGTCGTTGGATGGGCGCATGGCAGGAGACGATGGGCCGCTTCTTCGACCATGAGACTACGGTGATGCTGGATGCCATGATCGAGGGACTGACGCTGCATCGCGCTCTCGGCGGTGAGCCCCGCGATTCGGAAGCCATCCTGCGGGGCGTCCGACGTGTGGCCCTCGGCGGATGATTCAGTGTGGATGATTCGGTGTGACGTAATCCGTGGGGCACCAGAGCGGTGTCCGATTCTGATTCGGGTTGTCTAGGCCAGACGGCACTTAGGCATAATCAGAAGAGTAAACGTGCTGATGACGGGCTGATGGTCAGCCGGCGTAGCCGTCGCCGTCGGTATCCGCATAGCCGTCGGCGTAGGCGCCGTCCGCCGCCGCTCCGCCGAAGTCGCCGTCGCCCATGTATTCGCGGGCGCTGACGCGGTTCACATTGCGTGACTCGTCCACCGCGCGCTGGATGACGCGGCGTACGTCGAAGCCGTGAATGATGTTCTTGAGCACCAACTGCCCGCCGGACGACTGGTCGCGCGTCTCCAGCGTGATCGTGGACAGGCCGAACAGCCGTTGCAGCAAGGTGCGGGTGAGCGTCAGGTCCACCACGCGGAACAGCTTGGTCACGTCGTAGGTCTCGCGCAGAATGCCGGTCTTGACCGCGATCTCATCGTTGGTCAGCGTGTATGTGGTGAAGGTGAACGGCGTGCGGCACCAATTGCGCTTGCGCTGCGACCACAGGACGTCGCCATCGGCCATGCTGTTGGACATCGTGGTTCCTTTCGTTGAGGACCGATACGATTCCCATCGTAGTCGACGGTTGACAAGGCCGATAGTGCTCTTGGCTGTCGGATTTCGACGTGTGAGTGACGGATTTCGAGGGTGGGCGTTGTTCGACTGCCGGACACTGTCGGACTTCAACACCTGACTGTCGGATTTCAACCCTTTAGTGTCGGTTCTCAACCTTTCAGTGTCGGACTTCGACGCATGACTGTCGGACTTCGTACAGCATATGTATGAAATCCGACAGTCAAGCAACGAGAACCGACAGTCAATCGTTGAGAACCGACAGGCAACCGTCGAGATGCGACAGTACAGCGTCGAAAGCCGACAGTTGCGAAAATGATGCGGAGCCGGGCCGAGTGCCGAATCGGTGCCGGCGGGCGGCCCGGCGTTCAGTCGTGCGCGTTGATGTAGGTGGGTTGCTCGATCGGGCCGAAGCCGCCGTAGCGCTTGAATCCCCAGAGGAACACCAGCGACTTGGCGTAGGCGACCCATGCGACGCCGAACAGAATCATGAGCACACGCACGAACGGCACGAAATACGCCAGCGCGATGGCCAGCACGTCGATGCCGAGCAACGCCAGCGAGCAGGGGAATGCCCGCCACGGGAACATGGCGGCGAGTTTCCACTGGGTGGCAAGGGGGTTGTCGAATCGCGCCTGCATGGGGAACAGATATTCGGCGGTCAGCGTGAGCACCACGGTGGCGATGATAAGCACGATGAGCGGCAGGTATGAGACGTTGGCGTCCCACGCGTTCCAGAAGGCGAGTCCGAACACGATGACCGCGGCGAGGGCGAGCGTGATGAGTCCGGATACGAAGCCGTGGAGGAACTCACGCTTGAAACGCCGCAGGTATTCGCGCACGAGTCTGATGTCGTCGTGCTCGTCGTAGGCGAACATCGTGCTGTACAGCGCCGCGCGTGCCGGGCCGATGGTGACGACGGGGATCATCGTCGCCAGGCAGACGAGATTGAGGGCCGTGAATCGCACCAGGGTGTCCATGAACCTCCAGAATGGTGCGTTGGTGTTGAACTTCATCGTTCCTCCTGCCTGTTGTATGCGTTCCTGTGGTTCCTGTGTCGCCCTTATATATAGGACTGTCCTCAATATTCCCCGGACTATCCTGGGAATGGGGCAATGCGACCGGTCCTGTACACAGGTCCGTCTTGTATGTATAGGTCGTTCCTGTGGCCGCCGTGTGGGACGATTCGTGGGGGGCAACATGGACCCGCGCTTCTCGCCGGTATGTTGACAGCATTTTGCTCGCATTCCGGCGTCGTCTCACTCGCGACACGCTTATTTATAAGTATATAAATAAAATTTTCATTGGTCGAATTCCGCGAGTTTCCAACGTTTTTCAAGGCTGTGCACAGGGATGGTGGACCCGTGCGTTCGTTCATCGGTTTGACAATCAAATCTCTTATTTATAGAGTTATAAACAAGAGAAAGAAGACAACGGGATGCGAAACGGGTCGCACCCACGGTGATCTTCGCTGCATTGCTTCAAAGGAGACAAGATGCAGAACGCAACAACAGCGGACGGCGCAACCGGTCTGGTCGGCGACGCCGCCGAAGTCGTTTCGTCCAGCGGCGCACAGCCGGCGCGGAGCCGTCGCGACCGCCGCGCCGCCAACAAGGCGAAGAAGATGCTCCCCGGCACTGATTACAACAAGCGCCACGGCATCAAGCTGTTCCTGCTCATCGCGCCGTTGCTGGTGATGGTGGTGCTGTTCAGCTACCTGCCGCTGTTCGGCTGGATCTACGCGTTCTATGACTACCAGCCGCCGATCCCGCTGTCCGAAAGCGAGTTCGTCGGCCTGCAGTGGTTCCAGCTGCTGGTGCAGAACCCCGCCCAGGTGGCCAAGATCGGCCAGGTGCTCATGAACACCTTCGCGATGTCCGGCCTGAACATCCTGACCTCGTTCTTCCCGGTGATCTTCGCCATCGCCCTCAACGAGATCCGCGCCAAGTGGTTCAAGAACCTCATCCAGACACTCACCACGCTGCCGAACTTCATCTCCTGGGTGCTGGTCTACTCGATCGCCTTCGCGATGTTCTCCTCCTCCGGCATGATCAACGAGCTGCTGCAGAACCTGCACCTGATCACCGAGCCCATCAAGTTCCTCGACTCCGGCGACCACATCTGGCTCAAGATGCTGTTGTGGAACCTGTGGAAGGGCCTCGGCTGGGGCTCCATCATGTACCTCGCCGGCATCGCCGGCATCGACCAGGAGCTGTACGAGGCCGCACAGGTGGATGGCGCGAACCGCTTCCAGCAGATCTGGCATGTGACCATCCCGCAGCTGCTGCCCACCTACTTCGTGCTCCTCATGCTCTCGATCTCCAACTTCCTCAACAACGGCATGGACCAGTACTACGTCTTCCAGAACAACTTCAACCAGAAGTGGATCGAAGTGCTCGACCTCTACGTCTACAACGTCGGTCTCGGCAACTCCAGCCTGTCGCTGGGTACCGCGATCTCGATCCTCAAGTCGCTCGTCTCCGTGGCGCTGCTCTTCATCGTCAACTGGATGTCCAAACGCACCCGTGGCGAGGGCATCGTCTGATCGGCGCGGCAAGGCAAACGAGACTGTAAGGAAATATCATGGCAAAGCAGAATGCATCAGTATCGCCGGCACTGCGTCGCACCACGGGCGAGAAGGTCTACAACGTGGTCAACATCGTGGTGCTCACCCTCTTCGCGCTGATCTGCACCTACCCGTTCTACTACCTGATCATCAACTCACTGTCCGACAACAACCTGTCGGCGGCGGGCGAGGTGACCTGGTGGTTCAAGGGCTTCCACCTGCAGAACTACAAGGACGTGCTCGCCCTGTCCGGCCTCGGTCGCGCGGCGTGGATCTCCCTGGCCCGTACCGTGATCGGCACCGTGCTCACCGTGCTGGCCAGCGCCTACCTCGGCTTCATGTTCACGCAGAAGAAGATGTGGGGCCGTTCGTTCTGGTACCGCTTCGTGGTCGTCACGATGTACTTCAACGCCGGCCTGATCCCGATGTTCATCACGATGAAGAACCTCGGCCTGACCAACAACTTCTGGGTGTACATCCTGCCCGCGGTGGTCCAGCCGTTCAACATCATCCTGGTCAAGACCTACATCGAGTCCATCCCGAGCTCGCTGCAGGAGGCCGCCGAGATGGACGGTGCCGGCACGCTGACCATCTTCGGCAAGATCGTGCTGCCGATGTGCACGCCGATCCTCGCCACGGTCGCGATCTTCTCCGCGGTCGGCCAGTGGAACTCCTTCCAGGACACGCTGATCTACATGACCGATGACAAGCTCTACTCCCTGCAGTACCTGCTCTACACGTACATCAACCAGGCGAGCGCGCTGGCCAACGCGGCCAAGGCGAACGCGGCGAACGTGGCGGCCCTGGCCTCCGCGGCCACCCCGACCTCGATTCGCATGACCGTCTCCGTCATCGTGGTCCTCCCGATCATGTTCGTCTACCCCTTCTTCCAGCGCTTCTTCGTCAAAGGCATGATGCTGGGAGCGGTGAAGGGCTGACGCGTAATGGGAAGCCCGGTGGGCTTCCCATAGCGTCAGCCTGAGCGAGGCGGTAGCCGAGCGAAGGTCGGATTGAGTCTCGCCGTAGGCGAGTCCGTTCTTGCGGGGGCCGGAGACGACGCGTAATGGGAAGCCCGGTGGACTTCCCATAGCGTCAGCCTGAGTGAGCCGATAGGCGAGCGAAGGTAATGCTGAGTCTCGTGCGTAGCACGAGTCCGTAATTGCAGGGCCGGAGGCGACGCGTTAAGCGGACAGTCCGCCCAATAAACCAATCCAAAACAATTATTCCAAACGCAACCGAACAACAACACGAAAGGAACAAGGAGGTTTCCGTCATGGAACTCAAGAAGAAGATCACATCAGTGCTGGCCGTCGGCCTTGCCGCGGCCATGACCTTCTCGCTGGCGGCCTGCGGCAGCGACACCGCGGGCGAGGAGAAGGACGACGGCTCGCTGGTCACCGTCGATGTGTTCGACTCGCTGGCCAACCAGCAGGGCGAACAGAAGGGCTGGTTCGCCAAGATCGTTCAGGACAAGTTCAACTTGAAGCTCAACATCATCGCCCCGAACGTCTCCGGCGGCGACACCGTCTTCGACACCCGCGCCGCATCCGGCTCCCTGGGCGACCTCATCATCACCAGCACCGGCAACGGCCGTCTCCAGAAGCTGGTCAAGGCCAATCTGGTGACCGATATGACGCCGTACTACAGCAGCATGACCAACGTCAAGAAGTACCAGAACGCCGTGGACGCCATCACTGAGCAGGCCGGCAAGGACGGCGTGTGGGGCATCCCGCAGGGCGTCTCCTCCTCCGACCCGTCCAGCCCGAGCGAGGGCATGGAACCGACCTCCGCGCCGTACATCCGCTGGGAGTACTACAAGGAGCTCGGCTACCCGGAGATCAAGGATCTCGATGCCTTCCTCGACGTGCTCAAGGACATGCAGGATCTGGCCCGCAAGGAGACCGGCCAGAACGACATCTACGCCTTCTCCCTGTTCAAGGACTGGGACGGCGATGTGATGAACAACGCCTCCGCCGTCGTCAACTGGCTCGGCTACCAGGGCCAGGGCTCCGTGTTCATCAGCGCTGACGGCAAGGACGTGCAGCCGGCCACCCAGGAGGGCGGCGTCTACGAGCAGGCCCTCGAATTCCTCAACAAGGCCGAGCAGATGGGCCTCGTGGACCCCGAGTCCACCACGCAGGACTGGGACACCATGCAGAACAAGGTGACCAACGGCAAGACCCTCGTCTCCCTGTTCAGCTGGCTGGGCAAGCCGCGCATGAACTCCGATGAGAACAAGGCCAAGGGCGTCGGCTTCATGCTCGCCCCGCTGCAGAGCATGAAGGTCTACTCCACCGGCTTCACCCCGGACGGCGACGGCTCCACCATCATCGCCATCGGCTCCAAGTCCAAGTACAAGGAGCGCCTCGCCAAGTTCATCGACTGGCTGTACTCCTCCGAAGGCGTGTACGCCGCCGCCTCCAACTCCGGTGGCGCCGCCTGCCCGAAGGATCTCGGCTGCTGGACCGAAGGCTCGGACGGCAAGCCCCAGCTCACCGACTTCGGCAAGCAGGCCATGAACGGCGACCACGCCAACCTCAAGATCTCCGATGACCTCGGCGGCGGCACCTACGACAGCGGCTTCTCCCTGCTCAACTTCAAGGCCGTGCAGCAGAACGACATCGACTCCGAGACCGGCGCCGCGTTCAACCCGCAGCTGTGGGAGTCCGAGGCCGACACCAGCGCCCTGTTCAAGGATTGGTCCGAGCACATGGGTGGCGCCACCAGCGACATCGACTACCTCGAGAAGAACAACCTGCTGACCGTCGCCCCCGGCGCCTCCTACACCACCCCGCAGGAGGAGTCCACGGTCTCCGCCACCCGCAGCTCCATCAAGACCGAGGTCGTCAACGCCTCCTGGAACGCCCTGGTGGCCAAGTCCGACGCCGAGTTCGCCAAGGTGCTCAAGGACGTCCGCCAGCAGGTCAAGGATCTGGGCTACGACAGCGTGCTCAAGGTCGACGAGCAGAACGCCAAGGATCTCGCCAAGGCGCGTCAGGAAGTCGTCAAGCAGTACCAGTCCGACGCCAAGTGATCCTCGGCTGCCCCCACCATTCTTGCCGGCTCCCTCACGTCTCCCTGACGAATCGTTCCCCTTCCGAAAGGGGAGTCGGCAAACCCTGAATCCCCTTCCGATTGCGCGGCGTCCCTGCCTTCCTCCGGCCGCCGCGCATTCTTCGTATATACCCCCGCAAGAAGTCATCATGCTGATTTTCCCGAAACACTCCCGCATCGTGTTCGTCGGCGACTCCATCACCGACGCCGGCCGTGACCGCACCGCCTTTCCCGGCGGCTGGGGATACGGCAACGGCTACGTGAACGCCCTGCACAACCTGCTCACCGCCGTCTACCCGGACCGTGCGCTGTGTACCATCAACTCCGGCGTCAGCGGCAACGACATCGTCGAGATGGCAGAACGCTGGCAGCGTGACGTCATCGACCTGAACCCGGACTACGTCTCCGTGATGATCGGCGTGAACGACGCGTGGCGGTATTTCGACGGTCCGCTGTGGCAGGCGCGGCTCAACACGGTGGACGAATTCGAGCGCATCTACGACGACCTGCTGGACCGCACGCGCCGTGAGGCCCCGAACCTCAAGGGCCTCATCGTCATGCGCCCGTTCATGTTCGAGCCGAACCCGGCCGACCAGATGCGCGCCAAGATCGAGGAGTTCGCCGCCGCGTCACGTCGCGTGGCCGAACGCCATGACGCGATCTTCGTGGACACCCAGGCCGCCGTGGACCATTGGCTCACCCAGCTGCACGGATGCCTGGCCAGCCAGGACCGCGTGCATCCGTACGAGCGCGGGGCGATGATCATCGCCCGTTCGTGGTGCCAGAGCGTGGGCTTCGATTGGAACAGGACTGATTTCGATGATTGATCTCAACACCATTGACGAGGTGGTCCGACGCGGCCCCTACACGGACACCTGGGAATCGCTGAGCCGCGTCGAGGCTCCCGACTGGTTCCCCGACGCGAAATTCGGTATCTTCACCCATTGGGGGCTGTACACCGTGCCCGAATACCGCAACGAATGGTATTCGCGCAACATGTACATCGAAGGCTACCCCGAATTCGACCATCACCGTGCCACCTACGGGCCGCAGAGCGAATTCGGCTACAAGGACTTCATCCCGATGTTCACGGCCGAGCGGTTCGACCCGAACGAATGGCTCGACCTGTTCGCCAAGGCCGGCGCGCGGTACTACTTCCCGGTCGCCGAACACCACGACGGATTCCAGATGTACCGCAGCGACCTGTCGCACTGGAACACGGCCGAGATGGGCCCCAAGCGCGACATCCTTGGCGAGCTGCGTGAGGCCACGCTGAGCCACGGGCTGCACTTCGCCGCCAGCAACCACCGCGCCGAACACTGGTGGTTCATGGGCCATGGCCGCGACTTCGACTCCGACGTGCGCGCCGCCGAGCCGATGCGCCGAGGCGACTTCTACTGGCCGGCCAACCCCGAACCCGACAATCAGGACCTGTTCTCCGTGCCCGAACCGGGCGCAGAATTCCTCGACGACTGGCTGCTGCGCGTCTGCGAGCTCATCGACCTGTACCGGCCGGAGATGCTGTACTTCGACTGGTGGATCCAGCACCGCTCCTTCAAGCCGTACGTGCGCAGACTGGCCGCCTTCTACTACAACCGCGGCGCGGAGTGGGGCGTGCCCGTCATCATCTGCTACAAGCAGGACGGCATGGCCTGGGGCGCCGGGCTCTACGACGTGGAACGCGGCGGGCTCGAGACGGCCACCCCGTACGTCTGGCAGACCGACACCGCCATCGCGCGCAATTCGTGGTGCTACACGAAATCGCTGGAATACAAGACATTGTCCGAACTGCTCATCACGCTGGTGGACACGGTGAGCAAGAACGGAAACCTGCTGCTCAACGTCGGCCCGCGCGCCGACGGGTCCATCGCCCCGCACGACCGGGAGCTGCTCGAGGGCATCGGGCTCTGGCTCGGGACGAACGGCGAGGGCATCTACGGCACCCGCCCGTGGCGTTTCGCCGAGGAAGGCCCGACCAAGGCGGCATCCGGTTCGTTCGCCGATCAATCCGCGCTCGCCTACACGCCCGCCGACTGGCGTTTCACGGCCAAGGACGGCTCGGTATACGCGTTCTGCCTGAACCCGCAGGGCGCCGGGACCCTGACGCTGGCCGCGTTCGCCGCCTACCACGACGGCATCATGGCGCCGTTCCACGGCATTGTGCGCGGCGTCGAACAGCTCGGGTCCGGGGCCGTGCCCTACGAGCGCACGGACCGGGGACTCGTCATCACGCCGGCTGCGCGTCCCGGCGTCGAACCGGACCTGCCTGTCGGATTCAGGATCAGCGTCGAATAGGCCAGCGACGGCCGTCACGATACGCGAACGCACCGCGACGTGCGAACCACCGCGACACGCGAACATACAAGGAGACCAACTCATGACCACCATCACCGAAGCCAGCACCGCCAAGGCGCAGGCGCTGCTCGCACAGCTCACGCTGGACGAGAAGATCGACATGATCCACGCGGCCGGACTGTTCCGCACCGAAGGGGTGCCGCGTCTGGGCATTCCGCCGTTCAGGATGGACGACGGCCCGATGGGTCCGCGCGAGGAGCTGCACAATGACAGCTGGGTGCCGCTCTACCACACGCGCGACCGGGTCACCTACCTGCCCTCCGGCTCCGCCGTGGCCTCCACCTGGAACCGCGAACTGGCCCGCACAGTGGGCGAAGTGCTCGGCGAGGAGGCGCGCGGACGCGGCAAGGACGTGATTCTCGGCCCGTCGCTCAACGTCAAGCGCAGCCCGCTGTGCGGCCGCAACTTCGAGTACATGAGCGAGGACCCGCTGCTCGCCGCGGAGCAGGGGGTGGCCTACATCCAGGGCGTGCAGGAGTCGGATGTGGCCGCCTGCGCCAAGCATTACGTGGCCAACAGCCAGGAGACCGACCGTCTCGAAGTGGACGAGACCATCAGCGAGCGCGCGTTGCGCGAGATCTACCTGCCGGCCTTCGAGGCGGCGGTGCGACGCGGCGGCGCCCTGTCCCTCATGGGCGCGTACAACCTCGTCAACGGCGAGCAGTGCTGCGAGTCGAAGCGTCTGCTTGACGACATCCTGCGCGGCGAATGGGGCTTCAAGGGTTTCGTGGTCTCCGACTGGAGCGCGGTCAAGCGCACCGTGGCCAGCGCGAAGGTGGGGCTGGATGTCGAGATGTCGGTGACGCCGAACTTCGACGAGTACTATTTCGCGAACCCGTTGCGCCGCGCGGTGGAGGCGGGCGAGGTGTCCGAGGACGACATCGACGCCAAGGTGCTGCGCGTGCTCGCCGTCATGGACGCGCTCCACATGCTGCCCGACGCGGACGGCCGCAAGCCCGCCCGCAAGGCCGGCCGGTACGCGACCCTCGATCATGCCGCCAAGGCGCTCGACGTCGCGCGCGAATCCGTCGTACTGCTGAAGAACGAGGGCGACGTGCTGCCGCTGGACGAGTCCTCGATGACCCGTCTGCTGGTCATCGGCGCGAACGCGGAACGCATCCACTCCAACGGCGGCGGCAGTGCGGTGATCAAGGCGCTGCACGAGGTCACGCCGATGCTGGGCATCAACGGACAGCTCGGCGGCAACGTCGAGATTGAGTACCTGCCCGGCTACGCGGCCAAGCAGGTGGTGCAAAGCGACTCCTGGCAGGAGGAGAGCCTGACGAACTCCGCCGGAGAGTTCGCGGACGATGCCGAGACCGCGGTCCGGCTGCGCGAGGAGGCCATCGTGGCTGCGCGTAGGTATGCGGCCGCCGGCGACCCGGTGGTCTTCGTGGGCGGGCTCGACCACGAGCACGACCTCGAGGGCCGCGACCGTGAGACCATCGCCCTGCCGTACGGTCAGGACGAGCTCATCGCCGGGCTGCTCGACGCGGCGCCCGACACGGTGCTCGTGTTCGTCGCCGGCTCGCCGGTGGCCATGCCCTGGGCGGACAAGGCGAAGGCGATTGTCTGGAACTGGTACAACGGCTGCGAATCGGGAACCGCGCTCGCCGAGGTGCTGCTCGGGCGCGTGAACCCGAGCGGACACCTGCCCGAGACGTTCTCCATCGCTCTGGAGGATTGCCCCGCGCACTCCATCGGCACGTTCGGCCCCGGACTGCATGTGCGCTACGACGAGGACATCTACGTGGGCTACCGCCATTACGAGACCCGTCGGGTCCCGGTGCGCTTCTGCTTCGGCCACGGCCTGAGCTACACCACCTTCGGGTACGACGGGCTTCAGGTCGAGCGTCTCGATGGCGCCGACCGGCCGAACGGGTGTGCGGTGCGCGTCTCCTTCACCGTTACGAACACCGGCGAGCGCGCCGGCAAGGCCGTGCCGCAGGTGTACTTCGGCCTTGACGGCACCGGCGAGGACCGTCCGGTCAAGGAGCTGCGCGGATTCGACAAGATCGAGCTCGAGCCGGGCGAATCGCGCCGCGTCGAACTGGTGCTGCCGGTCGCGCAGGCGATGCGCTACTGGTCCAACGAGCTGGGGGAGTACGCCATCGCCCCGGCGGCCAAGGTGTACATCGGCGAATCCGTGCAGGACATCCGGCTCGCGGGCGCCGTCGCCGTGCGCGACGCCGACGGGACGGAGGCCGGCGATGCCGCGGAGGCCGGTCACGCCGCCGATGCGGCTGGCGCCGCAAACGCCGTCACCATCACTGCCTGACCGCTCGCTGTTCCCTGTTTGCTTATCTGAGGCCCTGCCGTATCGGCGGGGCCTTTGCCGTTGGTGCGCGGGTGGGCCACGACACGAAAATCAAATATACTGGCGTGTCGCACGCTGTTATTTATAGACTTATAAATAACCAACAGATCGGTTGCGCGAAGCATGCGGGACCGAACGGAACAACACTGCAAAGGAGCAACCCAATGAAGTTCCTCAATGGCGGATGGCTCGTCAAGGACGGATTCGACGTCAAGTACGCGGCCAACGTGTACACCGCGAACGTCGAGCCGAAGAAGCTCACCCTGTTCTGCCCGTTCGGTGTGCCGATTCATCACCCCGGCCAGACGCTGGACGGCGGCATCCTCACCATCGAGGTGACCTCCCCGCGCGAGGACATCATCACCACCCGTCTGATCAACTTCCGCAAGAGCCGCGAGCACTGCCCGCAGTTCGCGCTCAACGAGTCCGACCCGGATGTCGCCATCGTCGAGGATGACGACAAGTGGTCCTTCACCTCGGGCAAGCTCACGCTCGAAATCGCCAAGGGCGAGACCATCGATTTCAAGTACCTCTACGACGGCAAGGTCATCGCGCACTCCGGCTGGCGCGCGAAGGCCCTCGTGACCGACGACCAGGGCCTCCTGCACGTCTCCGAACAGCTCGACCTCGGCGTAGGCGAGAAGATCTACGGCCTCGGCGAGCGCTTCACCAACTTCGTCAAGAACGGCCAGACCGTTGACATCTGGAACGAGGACGGTGGCACCGGAACCGAGCAGGCGTACAAGAACATCCCGTTCTACCTGTCGAACAAGGGCTACGGCCTGTTCGTGGACAACCCGGGCAAGGTGAGCTTCGAGGTCGGCTCCGAGAAGGTCTCCCGCGTGCAGTTCTCCGTGCCGGGCGAGGAGATGAGCTACTCGGTCATCGGTGGCGAGGACTTGAAGGGCATCCTCAACACCTACACCGACCTGACCGGCAAGCCGCCGCTGGTGCCGGAGTGGAGCTACGGCCTGTGGCTGTCCACCTCGTTCACCACCGACTACGACGAGAAGACCGTGATGGAGTTCGTCGATGGCATGGCCGAGCGCAACATCCCGCTGAGCGTCTTCCACTTCGACTGCCGTTGGATGAAGGAACTCGAGTGGTGCAACTTCGAGTGGGACGAGACCAAGTTCCCCGATCCGGAGGGCCTCTTGCAGAAGCTGCACGACCGCGGCCTCAAGGTGTGCGTGTGGATCAACAGCTACATCGGCCAGAAGTCGCCGCTGTTCGAGGAGGGCGCGGCCAAGGGCTACTTCATCAAGACCGACGACGGCGAGGTCTGGCAGTGGGACAAGTGGCAGGCCGGTATGGCGATCGTCGACTTCACCAACCCCGAGGCCACCAAGTGGTACCAGGACAAGCTGCGTCACCTTGTGGCGCAGGGCGTCGACTGCTTCAAGACGGACTTCGGCGAGCGCATCCCCACCGAGGGCGTCCAGTACTATGACGGCTCCGATCCGGAGCTTATGCACAACTACTACACGTACCTGTACAACAAGGCCGTCTACGACGTGCTGGTGGAGACCAAGGGCGAGGACGAGGCGATTCTGTTCGCACGTTCCGCGACCGTCGGCGGTCAGCAGTTCCCGGTGCACTGGGGCGGTGACTGCTCCTCCAACTACCCGTCGATGGCCGAGTCGCTGCGCGCCGGCCTGAGCTTCGGCATGTCCGGCTTCGGCTACTGGAGCCACGACATCGCCGGCTTCGAGGACAAGCCCACCCCGGACCTGTTCAAGCGCTGGACCCAGTTCGGCCTGCTCTCCTCGCATTCGCGCTACCACGGCTCCACCGAGTACAAGGTGCCGTGGCTCTACGGCGACGAGGCGGTCGAGGTGTCGCGCGAGTTCACCGAGCTCAAGCTGCGCCTCAAGCCGTACCTGCTCGACCAGATGAAGGTCACGCACGAAACCGGCGTGCCGATGATGCGCGCGATGGTGCTCGAGTTCCCGACCGACCCGGCCTGCGAGGACATCGACACCCAGTACATGCTCGGCGACGACCTGCTGGTCGCACCGGTGTTCAGCGAGGACGGCACCGCGCGCTTCTACGTGCCGGACGCCGGTGGCGACCACGCCGGCGAGCCGTGGACGAACCTGCTGACCGGCGGGACCTACGAGCCGGGCCGCTGGTACACCGAGCAGTACGACTACCACACGCTGCCGGTGCTCGTCCGCCCGGGCGCCGACCCGCTCAACGTCTGAAAACGGTGGCGCCGACCGTGGCGTAAGAGCCCCCGACCGACGGCTTACGAACCGGGCGGTCCTTCCGGGCGGTGCGAATCAGGGACATGATCCGCACCGCCCCGAGCAATCGAAGGTGATTCCATGACCCTCTTCAACTGCAAGCCGGTGCATCGCATCGCTTCCGGCTTCCACCCCGACCCGTCCATCTGCGCGACCCCGCAGGGCACGTATCTGATGGTCAACAGCTCGTTCGAGTATTTCCCCGGTCTGCCCGTGTTCGAATCCGACGATGGCGAACATTGGCATAAGATCGGGGACGCGATGAACCGTACCGGCCAGTTCCCCTACGAATCCATGGGCAACAGCCAGGGCATCTACGCGCCCACGCTGCGCTGGTATGACGGCAAGTACTATCTGATCGTCACCAACGTGAACAAAGGCAACATGATCCTCACCTCCGACGACCCGCACGCCGGGTGGTCGGACCCGATATGGGTGGACGGCTGGCCGGGCATCGACCCAAGCCTGTTCTTCGACGACGACGGCGCCGCATACATCTGCGGCAACGAAGGCGGCGGGCCGGACGAACCCGCCGGCATCTATCTGTCGAAGATCGATGTGACGAACGGCACGGTGCTCACCAAGCGTCGGCGCATCTGCGGCGGCATCACAGGCTCGAATCCGGAGGGGCCGCACATGTACAAGCGTGACGGCCTGTACTACCTCATGTGGGCCGAAGGCGGCACCGAATCCGGGCATATGGAGAACATCGCCCGCGCGGCCGCCCCGGAAGGCCCGTATGAGATGTATCCCGGCAACCCGCTCATCACCAACCGCTCCACGCATCTGACGTTGCAGGCCATCGGACACTGCGACTGCGCGCATATCGATGCCGAGCGCACGCTCATGGTCTTCCATGGCACGCGCAACAACGATGAGTACCCGGCGCAGGGCTGGATCGGACGCGAGCCGTATGCCGTTTGGTTCGGCTGGAAGGATGGTTGGCCGGAGCTTGCGGACCAGTCATACGATTGCGAGCTGAACGGCCGCGGCGAGTCGCTTGAATCCGACGTCGAGTGGGTCACACCATCCATCGATAAGGCCGGATGGTATGCCGTGACCCCTGTTGCCGGCAATGGTCCGGGCCTTCGAAACGGGCGGATTCATCGGCCGGTGGGCATGATGGACGGAGCCGTCCGGGAAGGCGCGGCGATGGACGATGCGCATACGACGACCGTCGCATCCACCGCGAACCCCGCCATGATCGCCATCCGTGCCGCAGCCCAGTCATTCGACCTGTCCCAAGGCGCGCCGATGATCGGCACCCGGCAGACCGACTTCCATTGCGAATTCGGCGCGACGCTTGCCAATGCGGACTCGCTGTCCGCCGGTGAGACCGGCATCGCCGTATACGCGAATGCCGACCACTATCTCACGCTCGCCGTGCATGCGGCCGACTCCAATGGCATGTTTCGCGTCGAGGCGACCGTTCACAACGCTGGACTGGTCACGCTGGTGGGCACGGTGAGCATGCCGGTCAAGGTGTCGCCGCGTCTGATCGTGCGAGGCGACGAGCGTGGCTACGCATTCGCCGTGGCCGACACCGGAGCGTTCGCCGGAGGGGAGCGAACCCTTGGGCGCGTGCCCGGCAAGGTGCTGAGCTTCAACAACGCCGGCGGATTCACCGGCATCCTGCTCGGCGTCTACGCGCATGGTCGGGGCGACGTCACCTTCGCCGACGTGCGCTACACGGCGTGACCGTATCGCCCCCCCCCCCTGATGAGGAACGTCGGCGAGGCCGGCCAGGAAGCGACGACGCCTTCCGCTCTGAAGCACGCGGGAGGCGACGACAAACCAAGCGAGGAAGAGCAATGACCGCATCATCCACACCGAACAAACCCCTCTTCGACACCTTCCTGTTCGGAGGCGACTGGAACCCCGAGCAATGGCCCGAGGAGACATGGGAGCATGACCTCGAGATGCTCGAGCATGCGCACATCAACGAGGCCACGATCAACGTGTTCTCCTGGACGCTGCTGCAGCCGGGGGAGTACTCGTACGATTTCACGATGCTCGACAAGATCGTCGCGCTGCTGGTCTCGCACGGGTTCAACATCGTATTCGCCACCGGGACCGCGGCCCTTCCCGCATGGATGGTGCGCGAACATCCCGACGTCATCCGCACCACGTTCGAGGGGCGGCGCCACGTCTTCGGCGGCCGCCACAACTTCTGCCCGAATTCGGCGTATTTCCGAGCGGAATCCGGCAAACTCGCCGGCCTGATCGCCGAGCGCTACGCCGGCACCCCGGGACTTACGGCATGGCACATCGGCAACGAATACGGCGGAGGCGGCGGCCTGTGCTACTGCGAGGCCTGCGCCGAGGCGTTCCGTGGATGGCTGCGCGCGAAGTACGGCAGCATCGAGGCGCTGAACAAGGCGTGGTGCGCGAACTTCTGGAGCCACACCATCACCGACTGGGCGGACGTCGTGCCGCCGGTCGGCTACGGCGACGGCATCGGCTCGGACTGGGACCCGCGCAAATGCGTGATCTCCGGGCTGCTCATGGACTACCGCCGCTTCCAGAACGAGTCGCAGCTCGCCTGCTTCACCAACGAACGCGACGCCGTGCGCGCGCACGACGCGACCACCCCGATCACCACGAACCTCATGGGCACGTTCAAGGACCTCGATTACTTCGCGTGGGGTCGTGAGATGGACGTGGTCAGCTGGGACAACTATCCGGGCATGGGAATGCCGGCGAGCCGCGTGGCCATGAACCACGACCTCATGCGCGCGGTGGGCGGCGGCAGGCCGTTCATGCTCATGGAACAGACGCCCAACCAGCAGAACTGGTTCCCGTATTGCAAGGTCAAGCGCCCCGGCGAGGTCGCGGCCCTGAGCTGGCAGGCCGTGGCGCATGGCGCCGACACCGTGCAGTTCTTCCAGATGCGCCAGTCGCTGGGCGGCTGCGAACGGTTCCACGGCGCGGTGATCGCCCACGACGGCACCGAGGATTCGCGCGTGTTCCGCGAGACGGCCGCGCTCGGCGATGCCCTGGAACGCGTGATGCCGACGGTCATGGGCTCCGGCGTGCAGGCGCGCGTGGCCATCATGTTCGACTGGGAAAGCTACTGGTCGCTCGAGGGATGCGTGGGACCGACCGCCGGATTCTCCTATCCCGAGGAGGTCCACCGGTTCTACCGCGCGTTCCACCGGCGCAACATCGCAGTGGACATCATCCCCAGCACCACGCCGGCCGCAACGCTCGCACGATACGCGATCGTCGTCGCGCCGGCGCTCATCATGGTCAAGCCGGGCGTCGCGGATGCGGTCGAGACATATGTGGACGGCGGCGGCCGCTTCATCACCGGATACATGGCCGGCATCCATGACGAGCACGATCTGGTGATCCCCGGCGGCTATCCCGGTCCGTTCCGCGCGCTCGTCGGCGTATGGGCCGAGGAGATCGACGCGATTGCACCGGGGGAGCGCATCCCGGTGGTCTTCGGCGCGAGGCCGGAGGGCGATGGTGACGGCGGTCCGGTTGACGCCGGTGCCTCCGGTTCGGTCGCCGCCGGTGCCGACGATTCGACCGGATCGGACGCCGCCGGCGAGATCGTCGCCAGCATCATGCATCTGGAAGGTGCCCGCACGCTCGCGACGTACGGGGGAGACGACTTCTATGCCGGCACCCCCGCCGTCACCGTCAATGATCATGGCCTCGGCCGCGCCTACTATGTCGGCACACCGCTTGACGAGCCGGGCATGGACGCGTTCGCCGCGGGAGTGCTTGCGGACGCGGACCTCGCCGGCACGGTGACGCCCGACGGCGTGGAGATCGCCGAACGCCGCACGCGCGACGGGCGCACGGTCACCTTCGTACTCAACATGACCCCGCAGCGGCAGACCGTATCACTGCCTCATCTAGCCGGGCTCACGGACCTACTGGCCGGGGGCGACGCCGTGCTGGGTGACGTCGTTGCAATGGAGCCGTATCAGGTCATCGTGACCGTGGAATAAGTGGGGGATAGGAGCGACCGCATATGGCGCGGGCTCGAGGACGGGCCGGACATCCGGAATGGGCCGGGAACGGCCCGATAGGGGTCGGATGGGCCGTCCTTAGCCCCGCCTTGTTGATTGACCGTTCGATAACGGCAATCTGGTAAGATGTGAACGATAACACCGTAATGCACAGCGACGTACACCGGGCGGGAGCGGATTGCCGGCGATGGAGCGTTATGGCAAGGAGGACACCATGGATGGCAAACGCATACTGACCTTCGACGTGGGCAGCCGGTTCATCCGGCACACCATCGTGACCGATGGCCGGCCCGCCGTCCCCTCATCGTTCGCCACGGCGGGCGAGGACTCCGTCGCGCTGTTCGACAGCATCGCCGATGCGGTCCGCCGCCCTTCGAACGGTCAGGTCGATGGCGTTGCGCTGAGCCTGCCCGGTTTCGTCGATGTCCGGCGGCAACGGGTCATGGCCGGCGGCTCGATTAATGCGCTGTACCGGCAGAACGTCGGCGACGAGCTGCACAAACGTCTGGGCGACGACCTGCCGATCTGGGTGGAGAACGACGCGAACTGCGTGGCCATCGCCGAAAAGCACTGCGGCAATGCCCGCAAACTCGATGACTTCGTCGTCTTCACCGTCACCGATACCGGCGTGGGCGGCTCCCTGTTCCTGGACGGCCACATCCGCAGGGGCCGTGACTGGCGCGCCGGCGAAATCGGCATGATGATCACGAACTATCAGACCCAGGGCGCCAAGACGCTCCATGAGTTCTCGTCCACGAACTCGCTGGGACAACGCTATGTCGCGAAATATGGGGGACAGGCGCAATCCATCGTGCCCTCCGGACTGCTGCGTCGCATGGACGAGCCCGACGTGCGCGACATGGTGGACGAGTGGATGAGCTACATCGCCGTGGGCATCTTCAACGTCATCGTGTCCGTGGACCCCGAATGCGTGCTGCTGGGCGGGGCCATATGCCAGGAGCCGTCGTTCCTGCCGCTGGTGAGGCAGGCGCTGGAGGAGCTTCCCAGCTGGAAGGACTTCAACACGCCCGTCAAACGCTGCCGTAACGCCGGCAACGCGGAACTGCTGGGCGCCTACTACGCCTTCATGACCGAACTCGGCTGAGATACCGACGTTGCAGCCGAACCGTTGCGACCGGGTCATTCGGCGGCAAGCGCCTCGCGCGCCTGCAGGGTGAACGGCGTCAGGCAGGGCATTGCCGCGGCGTCGTATTCGGCAGGGTCGCGGAATCCGCGCCACACCGACTCGGGGAAGATCTCATCCGAGAAGGCGATCCATTCCTCCAGAAGATTCACCGAATGATCGGCGAGCCAGCGGTACTGCAGGCCGTCCATCGCGCTCATCGCCAGCGTGTACACATGGTAGAGGCGTTCCTCGTCGTAGCCGTCGGGCAGTATCCAGTTCATCGAACCGACCTTCTCCCAGTTGCGCAGGTGGCGTCCGATGAAGAACTGATGCGCCGGATGCGCCGGATTGAGCGCCTCGCCGTTGAGCATGGAGAACAGCTGCACCATTTCCGGCCGTTGCAGGTTGTAGAGCACCACGTTGGTGCAGTAGCGGGGCAAACAGTAGCCGTGATGGCCGTCCGTGTCCGTCACGGTGGCGGTGACGGCGTTGTATTCGTCCGCTTCCGGGGTGTCGTAGCCCTCGGCGAGCACCATGTTGAGCAGCTCGTTCTTCGAGCTGATGTAATGGTAGAGCGCGGCCTCGGTGATGCCGATCTCATCGGCGATGTCCTGCAGGGACATGCCCCAGAAGCCCGTGATGGCGATGATCTTGACGGCAGCGCGCATGATCTGCAGATGCCGTTCCTCGGGGCTCATGCGCTTGCGCTTGACGAACGTGGTGGCGGAGGTGGTGTCGCGGACGATGGCATGTTCCGTGGTGCGTGAGGCCGCAGGCCAGCTTGATTCGTCGTCCAGGAACTGTTTCCATGCCGCGACAGTCATCTCATCTCCTTGTATCCGTGCCGAGGTCTCCCAGCCTACTCCGGCATGGTAACGTTTGCGTCACCATGCCGGCTGCGGAGATGGGCGATCCGCTGGCGGCGGAGACGAGCGCGCCGATCAGGCGAAGGCGCGCCCCAGCCAGTCGATGGCCAGCTGCGTCCAGACCTGCACGCAGGGGAAGATGTTGCCCTTGCCGCCCCACGCGGTCTCCTCGGTGGCAAGCGCCAGGCCGTGCCCGCCTTCGGGGAAGAGATGCGCCTCCACGCTGATGCCGGCGGCCTTGCAGGCCGAGACCAGCAGCATCGTGTTCTCCATGGGCACGCAGTCGTCCGTCACCGTGTGCCAGACGAACACGGGCGGGGTCTTGGCGTCGATGCGCTTCTCGATCGACAGGGCGTTCAGCCATTGCGGGTCGTCCTTGCGATCCGGTCCCAGCAGGGTGTCGAAACTGTCGCGATGGGCGAGCGACCCTGCGGTGATGACCGGGTAGCCGAGCATGAGCGCGTTCGGACGCACCTCGTCCGGGTCGTAGCCGTGCTCGGTGATATCGTTGTCACCCGCGCTCGTGGCGAGGTTCGCGGCCAGATGCCCGCCGGCGGAGAAACCGAGCACGGCGATGCGGTCCGGGTCGGTGTGCCATGCGTCGGCATGCTCTCGGATGAGGCGCATGGCCGCGGCCGCCTCGATGAGGGCCGTGGGATAGACGCTCGGCGCCACCGAGTACCGCAGCACGAAGGCGTTGTAGCCGGCGCCCACGAATTTCAGGGCGATCGGTTCGGCCTCGCGGTCGGAGGTCATCTGGTAGCCGCCGCCCGGGATGACCAGTACGGCGGGGCGCCGGCGGTCCATATCCACCTCGGGGCTGTTGTCGATGACGTATCCGATGAATCGCGCCTCACTGCCGTCGATGCCGGTGATGGTCTGGTCGATGTATTGCATATGACTCCTCGGTCATGTCGCGGATTATGGATTGGCCGGCCCCACGACGGGGCCGGCGTCGGAATTCAGTCTAGTGTCCTGCGTCAGAACGTGACCTCGACGTTCACGGTCGCGGACCCCGCGTCGGCCACCGGCACGACGTTGCCATCGACCGGACGCCCGTCAACGGTGAGCATGCGCTCGCCGGTGCGGTGCATCGTGATGCGGTAGGTGACGCCGCGGTATTCGCGGGTGACCGTCAGATCGGCGTAGTCGGCTGGCAGGTGCGGCTCGATGGCGAGGCCGTCGAGCGTGGGGCGGATGCCGAGCAGGTACTGGGAGACGTTCACGAACGTCCAGGCGGCCGTGCCGGTCAGCCACGAGTTCTTGCCTTCGCCGGGGGCCGCGGATTCGGGGCCGGCCACCATCTGGCAGTACACGTACGGCTCCACCTTGCGCACGTCGGACCGGTCCTCGAGCCATGCCGGGCAGTTGCGGCGGTAGACGGCGAACGCCTCGTCATCGTTGCCGGCGAGGGCGTTGGCGATGGAGATCCACGGGTTGTTGTGGCAGAAGATGCCGCCGTTCTCCTTGTATCCGCGCGGATACGAGCTGATCTCGCCCAGTTCGATGCGGTAGGTGGAGTAGGCGGGGGCGAGGATCGCGGTGCCCCACTCGCAGGTCAGACGGTCCTTCACCGAGGCGAGCGCGGTGCGGGCCTTGCCGTCATCCAATCCGATGCCGGCCATCACGCACATGCCCTGAGGTTCGATGTAGATCTGGCCTTCGGTGTCGGCGTGGGAGCCGATCGGACGCGAATAGGCGTCGTAGGCGCGCACGAACCATTCGCCGTCCCAGCCGGCGGTCTTGACGGCGGCCGTCATCGCGTCGATGGCCTCGCGCACCTTGGCCACCTCGGCGGCAACGGATCCGGCGTCCATGCCGCACGCCTCGCCGTAATGGGCGAGGATGTCGGCGTACTGACCGCCGTAGAGCACGAACATGCCGCCGATGAACACGGATTCGGCGATGCCGGTGTCGTTGTTCTCCACCGTCTGGAAGCTTTCGCCCGGTGTGGAGGAGAAGCAGTTGAGGTTCAGGCAGTCGTTCCAGTCGGCGCGGCCGATGAGCGGGAGCCTGTGGGGGCCGAGGTGGGTCATCGTGAAGTGGGCGGAACGGCGCAGATGCTCGAGCAGCGGCTGTTCGGAGCCTTCGACGTTGTTGAACGGCACCGGCTCGGTCAGGATGGAGACGTCACCCGTCTCGGCCAGATAGGCGTTCACGCCGGCGATGAGCCAGAGCGGATCATCGTTGAAGCCGCCGCCGATGTCGGCGTTGCCCTTCTTGGTCAGCGGCTGGTATTGGTGCCATGCGGAACCGTCCTCGAGCTGCGTCGAGGCGATGTCGATGATGCGCTCGCGGGCGCGCTCGGGCACGAGGTGCACGAAGCCGAGCAGATCCTGGTTGGAGTCGCGGAATCCCATGCCGCGGCCGGTGCCGGACTCCCAGTAGGAGGCGGAACGGGACATGTTGAACGTGACCATGCACTGGTACTGGTGCCAGATGTTGACCATGCGGTCGAGTTTGTCGTCGCCGGATTCCACATGGTACTTGTTCAACAGCGCGGTCCAGTACGCCTTGAGCTCGGCGAGGGCGGCGTCCACCTTGGCGGTGCTGTCGAAGCGGGCGAACAGGTCATGGGCCGGGCGCTTGTTGATGATGCCGACTTTGGCCGGATCGCCCGGAGCCTCCCACTTCTGGTCATCCGGCACCTCGATGTAGCCGAGCGTGAACACGAGCGACCGGGTCTCGCCCGGGGCGAGCGTGACGCGCACGCGGTTCGCGGCGATCGGGTACCAGCCGTGGGCCACCGAGTCGTGGGCGCGGCCCTCGGCGATGACCTGCGGGGTGTCCCAGCCGTTGAACTGGCCCAGGAACTCGTCGCGGCTGGTGTCGAAGCCGATGACGGGCGCGTTCACGGAGTAGAAGGCGTAGTGGTTGCGGCGCTCCTTGAACTCGGTCTTGTGGTAGAGGATGGTCGCGTCGTTGTCGCGCTCGACCTCGACCTCGCCGGTGGACAGGTTGCGCTGGAAGTTGGAGGAATCGTCCACGGCGTTCCACAGGCACCATTCCACGCTGCCGGTCACGTCCACGGTCTTCGTTTCATCGGTGTCGTTCGTGATGTCAAAGCGGTTGATTTCAGCCGGCGTGTGGAGCGGCACGAATGCGGTCAGCGAGGTGCGGATGCCGGATTTGGCGGCCTCGAACACCGTGTAGCCGATGCCGTGGCGGCAGCGGTAGTCGTCCAGCGGCGTCTTGACGGGCAGGAATGTGGGGGAGAAGGTCTCGACGGGCTTGGCGTCCGGGCGAGCGCCGTCCATGATGGTCACGTAGTAGTTGCGCGAGCCGTTGTCGGCGGGCACGCCGTTGTAGCGGTAGCGGGTGATGCGGCGCAGTTTCGCGTCCTTGTAGAAGGAGTAGCCGCCGCCGGTGTTCGAGATCAGCGAGAAGAAGTCCTCGTTGCCGAGATAGTTGATCCAGGGCAGAGGGGTGGCCGGGGTCTCGATGACGTATTCGCGGGCTGCGTCGTCAAAATGGCCGTATCGCATGGCGGGTTCCTTCCTGTTGTCGTGCCGGTTGCGGCTGTGCCGTTGGTCGGTTGTTGTTGATTGTTGACGGCGTTGGTGGTTGTTGGTGGTTGTTGGTTGTGTTCCATCGCGCTATGGCGTGCAACGTCGTTGTTTGGATGGCTTCATCATATATCATGTGAGTGGAAACGTTTCCATCCGCGTGTCTTTCTTTGGTATAGCGAGGATGGAAACGCGATATAATGATGGATATGTGAGGCGCCGCAGCTAGTGTCCTGGGTAGGAAATGCGTTGCACAAAGTGGGCCTGAGAGTGGTCAATCCGTGCAACCATTTTTCTGGCGCAAGGTACTGGCTGTGCCGTAGGTGTGAGACCAGGCTTGGTTTACGGGTTTGGTCTGCAGTGCGTCCCATTGCGTCGCGCTCCGCTGCGTTGAGGAGATGGGCGGCGTCGCCGTGATATCGGGAAGTGGGTGAGGTTGGTGACTTGGGAAGCGAACAAGGCATCCGTCACGATTCGTGATGTGGCGAAGAGGGCCGGCGTGGCGGTTTCCACCGCGTCGCGCGCGTTGAGCGGCGGATCGGCCTCCGAGTTCACCCGAGAGAAGGTGCGTCGTGCCGCCGAGGAGCTGCAGTTCGTGCCGAACCCTTCGGCGAGGCGCCTGATTGGTGGCCGCAGCAACGTGGTGGCGCTGGTCGTCGACGAGCCCACCGATTTCCTATTCCGGGACGATTTCATCGTCGGCATTCTCGGTCAGCTGAGCGTGTCCCTGGCGAGCCGGAATCTGCTGCCGTTCCTGGTGCTGGCGTCGCCCGGGGATGTCGGCGGGTTCGAGGAGCTGCTGAACAAGTCGGGTGCCGAAGGCGTGGTGGCGGTCAGCTTCCATGAGGACGAGCGGTTCCTGAAGGCGTTACGGTCGCTGGGCAAACCGATTGTCTTCATCGGCGCGCCTCCGAATGGATTCAAATGCCCGTTCGTGGACGTGGACAACTATGACGGCGGATACCAGGCAGGTCGGCGTCTCGTGGGTCGCGGCTGTCGGCGGATGGCGCTGATCGAGGGCCCGAAGGACATGCCGACGCCGAAGGAACGTACTGCCGGCTTCCTCGCCGCTCTGGCGGAGGACGGACTCGAGCCGGTGATGGTGTGTTCGGGGAGCTACGAGCGGGAGAACGGATTGCGTTCCATGGAACGCGTCCTTGAGGTGTGCCCCGACGTGGACGGCGTGTTCGCGCATTCCGACAAGATCGCGGCCGGTGTGCTGGCCGCGCTGAACAAGGCGGGCAGGCGCGTGCCCGACGACGTCGCCGTAATCGGATTCGATGATTTGCAGGCTGCCAGCCTGCTCAATCCGCCGTTGACGACCCTGTCCCAGCCGCTCAACACCGTGGCCGAGGCTGCGACCGAGATGCTCTCGTACCGCTTGGAACATGATGCATGGAAGGTCACGTCCCAGCGTTTCCCGGTCCACCTGACCATTCGCGAGTCCGCCTGATTGGAATCGTTTTCAATTGTATAGTGGTGTGAGCGAGTAGCGTTGGTGGCATCGGATGCTTGCGCGGATGTTTTAGGGAATTGGGCTAATCCCCTTGATTTCCAGTACATTGCACTGGTTTAATGGGCTGTCTTCCTCAGTGGTTTAATTATCTTCTGATGCCAATTTCTATTCGACGAATGTAACTTGGGTCCTCAAAAGTGGAAACGATTCCGTATTTTTCGTGCCGCAGATGAAAACTGTTTAGTGGCAGGAGAGAAAGGGGATCCGATTGCGCATAGCCCTTTCGAGGCTGGGCATCATTTCGAGTTCTACACGTTCGACGACGACGTGCTAGTGGTGTATTTCAGGCGTGAACCCAAGCGGAACCATACGCATGGTCGGTATCTACGACCACGAAACCATTCCCGATGACAGCCGATGATGCATCATTCGGGATGAAACAGTCTTGGTATCAGGAAGCCACTCCAACGTCTATCGTCATCGCGGTGAATTCGACCTACACGATGGCCTTGGCCGGCGTACCCTGCATCGCGTCGATCCGGTCGGTGGAGTAAGGCCCAGCGCAGAGAATCCACCAGCTGCTCGAGTCAATTCGGTGCGAGGGGTAGGTGCAGGGTCTCCGATGGAGCAACTGCGCCTGATGCCTGCATCTGGCCTGACCTGTCTGTCTGCCCACCCGTTGCCTGCCCGTCTGCCTGCCACCTACGCTCGGCGTTCGTCCGTACGTTCCACACCCCGCAACAGCGCGCGCATAGTTGTGCAGCTGTTCGCGCTACCCTTGAGAACACCGATGGAAGGAACCATGCGCCGACAGGAGGGTGACGATGGAACTGAGGGTTCTCAGGTATTTCCTCGCCGTGGCCGAGGAGGGCAACATCACATGGGCTGCGGAACTGTTGCAGATTTCGCAGCCCACGCTTTCTCGGCAGTTGAAGCAGCTCGAGGATGAGCTGGGAGTCACGCTGTTCACGCGCGGGCGCCACAACATCACCCTCACCCGGGAGGGGCGGCTGCTGCGCGACCGTGCTCAGGCAATCGTGGAGCTGGCCGACAAGACCGAACGTGAGGTTTCGAACGGCTGTAGCGAGGAACTGGATGGTGAGATTTCGATAAGCTGCGGCGATGTGCGCGCCGTGGAATACCTGACTTCGCGTATGGCTGCATTCCGTCGGCTGCATCCGCGCGTCCGGTTTGTCATGGTCTCCACCACCGCCGACGTGATTCAGGAACGGTTGGATCAGGGCTTGAGCGACGTGGCGCTGATGACCGAGCCGGTGGACGTGGCCCGGTTCGACTTCACGCGGCTGGCGATGGCGGACGAGTGGGGTGTGATGGTTCGCGACGATGATCCGCTGGTATTGTCCGGCGCCGAGTCGGCTCGTCCCGAGGACTTGGTGGACCGGCCTCTGCTGATGCCGTTCAGGCCGCAGGTGCGAGCCGAATTGTTCAGCTGGTTCGGTCCTTTGCGCGACAAGGTGCAGCTCGCGTGCATCTTCAATCTGCCGCTCAATGCGGCGATAGCCGTACGACAGGGGGTGGGTGCCGCGTTGTGCTATGACGTGGGGCAGGTCGGCGAAGGATTGCGGTTCCTGCCGCTGGCCCCGCATCTGGAAGCCAGGTCGGTGGTGGCATGGAAACGCAGCATCATGCATACGCCAGCCGCTGAGGCATTCATCGCCTTTCTGCGCGGGGGGTTGGCGGAGTAGGCGGCGAGTGCGGTTGTGTGCAGATGCGTTCGGCTGAGGTTGTGCTGCCGCGTAAACGTTGCGTGTGACAGCTGGGGCGCGTCTGCCATGGCGCGTCTGCCGTGACTGTCGCATGCAACGTTTGTCATGGTGCGGGCGTCTTCGTGGAGTGATTGTGCCGTTTGGGGTCGGCCGATGCGGATCGCCATGGGATGCGACGTGCAGTGCGCCGTGTGAATCGCTGTGCGGAACGCAACGCGAAGTGCGTCGTGCGGGACGCAACGTGTAAATCCGGCTTGGGGG
>NZ_JFAO01000048.1:0-23101 GCF_006408945.1 Bifidobacterium sp. UTBIF-78 | reverse complement strand
GTGACGGCAAGCAGTACTGGGAGGACTTTGCCAAGGCCTTTGAAGAAAAGCACCCTGGCGTTACTGTGCAGATTGAGACCGTGCAGAATGAGGATTTCGAAGGCAAACTGACTACGGCCATGCAGGATCTTTCCTCTGGCCCTGATGTGTTCATGGCTCTTGGCGGTGCCAAGACCAAGGATATGATCGACGCCGGGCAAACCATGGATTTGACAGACAAGATTTCTGATACCGTCAAGACGCAGATGGCCTCTTCGCTGGCCTCGGTGACCTATGACGGCAAGATCTATGGCGTGCCGAGCACGGTCCAGCCTGGCGGCATCTGGTATTCGAAGGATTTGTTCGCGCAGGCCGGCATCACCGAAGTCCCCACCACGTTTGGTGAGCTCAAGGAAGCGGTGACCAAGCTACGCAATGCCGGCATTGATCCGATTGCGCTTGGTGGTAAGGATGCATGGCCGGCCGGTCATTGGTACTACTGGCTGTCTCTGCGCGAGTGCTCGCCCGAATCCTATGCCAAGGGCGTTAACGAGAAGGACTTTTCCGACGGGTGCTGGACCAAGGCTGGCGAGGATCTCAAGGAACTCGCTGACATGAACGCTTTCAACGAAGGCTATCTGACCACTACTGCCCAGCAGGGCGCAAGTTCTTCCGCCGGTCTTCTGGCCAACCACAAGGCCGCCATGGAACTTATGGGCACCTGGGAGCCAGGCGTACTCAAGGATTTGACTCCGGATAAGCAGCCGCTGGCCGACCTCGGATTCTTCGCGTTCCCCTCCGTTGAAGGGGGTGAGGGCGAGAAAGGTGCTCTGATGGGCGCGGTCACGCCGTTCTCGGTGAACCCGGAGGCTCCGGATATCGCTGTGGACTTTGTAAACTTCATGGCCGACAAGGAGTGGCAGGAGAAGTACGCCACCGCATTCTCCACCATTCCCGCTTCCGTGGAGGCCCGCGACGTGGTGACTGACGAGAATCTGAAGCAAATCATCCAGGCGCTGGACAACTCCGATGACATGCAGCTGTGGATGGATACCGCACTCGGAGGCAATATCGGCAACGCGCTCAATGCCGGCATCGTGAACATGCTCTCGGGCAACGGTTCCGCGGCCGACATCGTTACCGCTATGAAGGATGCGGCTGCCAAGGGCTGACGTTGAACACATACGGTGTGCGGGAATGTCTCCCGGTTGAGGTGTTCTCGCACACCGTTGGTTTCAAGACGATTGTGATGGAGTAACAACAAATGACGAGCGTAAGCATGTCGGGACAGGCTAAGGGGAAGTCTTCCGCTTCGGGTAAAACCAAGCGCACCAGTGACGGTAAGGTTCAGCGTGCCATTGAAATCTTTATCCTTTCTGCACCGGCGATTATCATCTTCTGTTTCTTCGTGATTCTACCGATTATTCTCGGTGCGTATTACGGCTTCTATAAGTGGAAGGGGTACGGTTCGCCTCACAAGACCGGGCAGTTCATCGGTCTGCAGAATTATGTCACGGCGCTGTCTGATCCCAACTTCCAGGCGGCCATTCTGCACACGTTCGAGATTGTGATTGGCTCTCTGGTCATTCAGGCTCCTCTCGCCATCCTCTTTGCGCTGCTGCTCAACCAGAAGTTCAAGGGGCGTGCCCTGATTCGAACGCTGATTTTTGTGCCCTATGTCGTCTCCGAGGTCATCGTTGGTACCGGTTGGAGTCTGCTGTTGCAGAAGACCGGTGCCATCAATGAGATTCTCGGAAACTTCGGTATTGAAGGGCCTGACTGGCTTGCCGATCCCAAGTTTGCCATATGGACGTTGCTGCTGCTCATCAGCTGGAAGTACATCGGCTTCGCGGTTATTCTGATGCTCGCCGGTATGCAGTCCATTCCTGAGGAACTCTACGAGGCTGCCCGCGTGGATGGTGCCGGATTCTGGCAGATGCAGAAGAGCATCACCCTGCCGCTGCTGGCTCCGACCCTGCGCATCTGGGTATTCCTGTCCATGATCGGTTCCCTGCAGCTGTTCGATTTGGTGTACATCGTGTGGGGCAAGTACGTCTCCACCACCGCCGGTGTGTCCACGATGGCCACCTACATGGTGCGTGAGGGTCGTGACGCCGGAAACTACGGCTATGGCTCCGCAGTTGCCTTGATTATTTTCATTATCTCGCTGACTCTTGCTCTGGTGTATCAGCGTTTGGTGCTCAGCCGTGACCTTGATGGTGCGCTGACCGAGCAGAAGCAGGCGAAGAAGCGTGCCGCCAAGCGCGCTAAGGAGTCGCAGCTGCGTGCCGCGGCCGCAACGAATGAGGTGAAGTGACATGAGTGCAGCAGTTTCCGCGAAGACCAAATACTCCACGAAGAACGGCTATCGGATTTCACAGAAAACACCGTGGGGACATCCGGTCGTCTACTTCTTCTCCCTAGTGCTCGTCGCCATCTGCGTGACCCCGGTGCTCTACATCATCTTCGGTGGTTTCCGTACGAACTCGCAGATTACCAACCATCCCTCGGGACTGCCCGATCCATGGGTGATTGATAACTATATCAACGTCTTCACCAGCGATATCTTCTGGGGGGAGCTCGTCAACTCCCTAATCGTCGGTGTCTGCACGATGGTCGGTGTCGTGGTACTTGGCATCATGGTGAGCTTTGTCATTGCACGATACCGTTTCCGCTATGCACCGCTGATGTACGCGCTGTTCTCTGCGGGCCTCATGTTCCCGATGACGGTCGGTATCACGCCACTATACCTGCTGATTCGCAACATCGGCCTGTCGAATTCGCTCGCCGGCATCATCCTGCCGCAGATCGCCTTCGGTTTGCCGCAGACCATCATCATTCTGGTCCCGTTCCTGCAGTCGATTCCGCTGGAGCTTGAGGAGGCCGCACTGCTTGACGGCTGCTCCCGCCTCGGATTCTTCGCCCGCATGGTCATTCCGCTGTCCATGCCCGGCGTGGCCACCACTGGTATCCTGACGTTCGTCGGCAGCTGGAACTCCTACATGCTGCCGCTGTTCGTGCTTAGCAGCTCCAGCAAGTACACGCTGCCCCTCGGCGTGCAGGCTTTCAGCTCCGAGCATTCGGTGGATACCGCGGCCGTGCTGGCCTTCACTTCGTTGGCCATGCTGCCGGCCCTCATCTGCTTCACGATCTTCCAGAAGAAGATTGTGGGCGGCTTGACAGGCGCGGTCAAAGGCTGATGCAGACGTCCTGACAGTTGTTTCATAATCTTGCCGTGGGAAGGCATGTCATCGGTTCCCCTCAAGCGCCGATTCCTTTCCTCCTCCTTTCCTGAGTCTTCCCACGGTACCCTTTCTTTTCAACGAGGAGAAGAACATGAAAATCTCCAATCCCGTACTCCCCGGATTCAACGCGGATCCCTCGATGATCCGTGTCGGCGACACCTACTACATCGCCACATCCACCTTCGACTGGTGGCCAGGCGTGCGGCTGCACGAATCCAAGGACATGGTTCATTGGAATCTGCTGCCCGGCCCGCTCAACCGTGTCTCCCAGCTCGATATGAAGGGCAATCCTTCCGGTGGCGGCGTCTGGGCCCCGGACCTGTCCTACGCGGACGGCAAGTTCTGGCTCATCTACACGGATGTGAAAATTGTCAACGGCGCGTTCAAGGACTGCACAAACTACTTGGTCACTGCTGAGGACATCCACGGTCCGTGGAGCGAGCCGGTCCGCGTTAACGGCGTGGGCTTCGACGCCAGCCTCTTCCATGACGATGACGGTCGCAAGTATCTGGTTCAACAAACGTGGGACTTCCGCGAATACCGTCACCCCTTCAACGGCATCACCCTGACCGAATTCGACACGGAAACCATGCATCTGAAGCCGGAAACGGCCCGAATCATCTGGCATGGCACGGATGTGAAGTTGGTGGAAGGCCCGCATCTGTACAAGATCAACGGCTGGTACTATCTGTTCTGCGCCGAAGGTGGCACCCAGTACGAGCATCAGGAATCCGTGGCACGCTCGCGCACGCTGGATGCGCTGTCCTTCGAGGTAAGTCCGCACGACCCGTTCATCTCCAACTTCGATACCCCGGACACCTACCTGCAGAAGCAGGGTCACGGCGCGCTTGTGAACACGCCTGGCGGTGAATGGTATTACGCCTCCTTGTGCGGTCGCCCGTGGCGTCATGAGACCGAACCGGCCCACGGCGTGCGCGGCTGGTGCACGCTTGGCCGTGAGACCTCCATCCAGAAGGTCGAATGGGACGATGACGGCTGGCCGTATGTGGTTGGCGGGCACGGCGGCGAACGCTACGTCGAGGCGCCGAAGGATGCCATCGAAACAGAGGCCCCCACGGACCACAGCCAGCACGATGAGTTCGAATCTACTGAGCTGGACCTCAACTGGAACACTCTGCGCGTGCCCTTCACCGAGGCGATGGGCCGCGTAGGTGGTGGCTCGCTGACGCTGCGTGGGCAAGGCTCCCTGTCCAACCTCTTTGAACTGTCGCTGATCGGCCGGCGCTGGCAGGCGTTCGACTTCGACGCCGAAACCAAGGTGACGTTCACCCCGGACAACTACATGCAGATGGCCGGCCTGACGAACTTCTACAACCATCTGTGTTGGTCGTGGGCGTTCGTGACCTGGGATGAGGTGCGAGGCAAGCGCGTGATCGAAGTCGCCCAGAACGATTTCGACACCTATACCTCGTTCCTCAGGGACAAGGCCATCGAAGTGTCGGATGACGTGGAGGGCGTGTGGTTGCGAACCAAGGTGCGTACCAGCACCTACACGTATGAATACTCGTTCGACGGTGAGATTTGGCATGAGATTCCGGTCACTCTGGACGCCGCCGTGCTCTCCGACGACCATGTGGCCCGGCGTTATGGTGGCTTCTTCACCGGCGCGTTCGTGGGCCTCGCGGCCGTGGACCTTGCCGGCTACGGCAAGGAAGCGGTGTTCGGATATTTCGATTATCAGGAACGCTGATACGGCGTTGATGATATTGCGTTGACGCAATATGGTCAGTCCATCCGGTCGGCTCCACCCGCATAGGTGACAGCCGACCGGTTAATGCGTTAGAGGAGGGATTCATGCTGAGATTGCCGAAACTGCTGGATGATGGATGCGTGCTGCAGGCGTCCATGCCAATCACTATCTGGGGATGGGCGGAACCGAGCGCCGATGTGTCGGTCAGCGTGCAGAACCGCGCGGGCTCCACAACGGCCGGCGATGACGGTTCATGGTCCGTGACGCTGGATTCCCTCGAGCCGGGCGGACCTTTTACACTGTCCGTGGAAGGTTCAGACGGTTCCCGCATTACACGTGAGGTGTACGCCGGCGAAGTGTATCTGTGTTCCGGACAGTCCAACATGGAGCTGCCGATGGCGTGGGGCCGCCCGGAATACGCTTCGGAATTCTCCCGCCCCGCCGACCCGCTGCTGCGCCAGTACAAAGTCATTCCCGAATACGATTTCGCAGGCTCCCATGACGACCATACAGATGCGCGTTGGACCGCCTGCGATGCGCAAGGTACTGCGGAATTCTCGCAAATCGGATACTTCTTCGGTCGTATGATGCGCGAACACCTCGGCGTGCCGGTAGGCCTGCTCAATGTGTCGCTTGGCGGCTCGCCCATCGAATCATGGATGGATAAAGCGTCGTTGCGACGATTCCCGGACATGCTGAGCATTCTGCGCCAATACGCGGGCGAAGGCGTGGCCGTCAAGCGCAGTGAGGACAGCATCGCCGCGCGTGACGAATGGTACCGGGCCTTGGGCTACGATGCCGCTCCCGACACCGGAAGCTATCTGCCGCTGGGACAGTGGCCTTGGCGTCGCGATGACGAAGCTCCCGCTGACGATCTGCAATGGCATGACATCACGTTACCCAACTGGTTCGCCGATCAGGGCCTCGCCGGGTTCCGTGGCGAACTGGAACTGCGTAAAATCGTCTACCTGCCCGCACATATGGAAGAGAGGCCCGCGTTCCTGCGTCTGGGCACAATGGCCGATGCCGAACATACATGGCTGAACGGCTATCTGCTTGGCGGACGAACCAACCAGTATGAGCCGCGCGATTACGAGATACCCGCCGGTGTGCTGCATGGGGGTGCCAATGAGTTGCGTCTGCGTCTGGTATGCGAACATGACACCGGTCGTGTGACTCCCGGCAAGGCCATGACACTGAGCGTTGGCGACGATGTGATTGATGTGAGCGGTATCTGGCGGTATGCCATCGTCACTGTGGCTCAGACGGACTGCCCATGGGAGGATTTTGTCCGTTGGAAGCCCACCGCGCTGTACAACACCATGCTTGCACCGTGCTTCCCGTACCGTGTTCGCGCGGCGCTGTGGTATCAGGGCGAATCGAATACCGGGGACAGCGCTCCCGAATATCGCGATCTGCTGGAATCTATGATCGGGTTGTGGCGGCGGCAATGGCATCAGGAACGACTGCCGTTCCTAATCGTACAGCTACCGAACTTTGCCATCGACTGTGTGGAGGACGGCGGCTGGCCTGTGGTGAGCGAAGCACAGTGGCAGGTCGCGCAAACCGTTGCGGATGTGGCAACGGTAGTTGCCATTGATGCAGGCGATTGGAACGATCTGCATCCCACACATAAGAAAATCATCGCGAATCGGCTGTTCCAGGCGGCACGTCAGCTGGTGTACGGCGAATCAAACGATTATCGTCAGCCATGCCTGGCGCAGGTGCATATCGAAGGCAGTGCCGTCGAACTCACCTTTGAGGACCGGATGACGGTCCGTGCCACCGGGGCCGGCTGGCCGCAATCCGCTCCCAGTGCGCTCGCCACCTTGGATGGAAAGGCACCCGGAGAGTTCACTTTCGTCTGGAACGATGGCGGCTGCGTGCCGGCACGAGCCACCATCGACAGCAATCGTGTCACTGTGCCGATGCCGGCACGCACTCCGGACGAACTACGCTACGCATGGCGCAACAATCCCGACAATGGACTGCTGTGCAATGCTCAGGGTGTGCCGGTCACGCCGTTGCGGGTTTCGCTACGTGCGCTGATGCAGCCTCCGGCGTCGAGCGCGGATGGTAACGACGAGGCCGGAACAACAGGGCAAGGAGTAGAACGGTAATGGAAAAGAACGAGACGGGACGATCGCTGTTCGCACAGTGCGGCTATGCGCAGGCCGACATCGACGCGCGCGTGGCACAGGTCTGGCATGAGATCTTCGAGGGGCCGAACAAGTTCTATTGGGAAAGCGAAGACGGTCTCGGTTACGTGATGGATACCGGAAACGACGACGTGCGCACCGAAGGCATGAGCTACGCGATGATGCTCGCTGTGCAATACGATCGGCAGGACGTGTTTGACCGGCTGTGGGGCTGGGTGATGAAGTACATGTATATGGTCGAAGGCCATCATGCCCACTACTTCTCTTGGTCGGTCAAGCCTGACGGTTCCGAGCGGGCGGACGGTCCGGCACCGGATGGCGAGGAGTACTTCGCCATGGACCTCTTCCTCGCACACCGCCGGTGGGGCAGCCGGGAAGGCGTCTATGATTATGCGGCCCGGGCACGAGAACTGCTGCATTACTGCGTACATAAGGGACGGGAAGAGGCCGGTGAACCGATGTGGAACGCCGACAATCATCTCATCAAATTCATACCCGAGACCGAGTGGAGCGACCCCTCCTATCATCTGCCGCATTTCTACGAGGTGTTTGCGCAGTACGCCGACGATGCTGACCGGCCGTTCTGGAATGAAGCCGCTGCGGCGAGTCGTACCTATCTGGCCCTTGCCTGCGACGAGCATACCGGCATGAACGGCGAATACGCGCTGTATGACGGAACGCCGTACACCGAGGAACGATTCGGCCGCCATGATTGGTTCTTCTCTGACGCCTATCGGACCGCCGGTAACATCGGTCTGGATGCGCTGTGGAATGACGCGGAGCCGGTATTGTGCGACCGCGTGGCGGCACTGCAACGTTTCTTCCTGACTCACGACCGCACCAGCGTCTATGAGGTGGATGGCACTGCGGTGGATGAACGTGTACTGCACCCGGTCGGCTTCCTCGCCGCCACTGCGCAGGGGTCGCTGGCAGCAATGCACGCCGCCTTGCCCGATGCCGAGCGCAACGCCCGCGTATGGGTGCATATGCTGTGGAATACGCCTATGCGCGTCGGTTGCCGCCGGTACTACGACAACTTCCTCTACGCCTTCGCCATACTGGCTTTGAGCGGCAACTACCGGCGTGAATTCGAACGGTTGCGGACAGCACAACGAAACCAATGAAGGAGAATGGCAATGGTGCTCAGACAGGTGCGTACGGCATATGGTGTCATTGAGGGATTGGCCTCGGAAGATCCGGAAATCACCGTTTTCCGCGGCGTACCGTTTGCGGCCCCTCCAGTGGGGGAGCTGCGCTGGCGCGCTCCGCAGCCGCTCCAGTCATGGAAAGGCATTCTGCATGCGCATGATTTCGGTCCCAGTGCCATGCAGCCGCGTTGGAATCCCGAGGAATTCTATGGCAGGGAATGGCAGGTGGACCCCGATTCGCCACGCAGCGAGGACTGCCTGTACGTGAATATCTGGACACCGGCATTGACAGGCAGTGGTGAGGCCAGACTGCGCCGTGGCATTGGCCATGGTTGCGGCAAGCAGCCGGAAGACGCTTCGTGCATGCCGGCAGACTCACGACATGGGTTGTTGCCGGTTATGGTGTGGATTCATGGCGGCGCGTACCAGTGCGGCACGCCCGCTGAAAAGGAATTCGACGGCAGTGCGCTTGCGCGTCTGGGCGTGGTGGTGGTCAGCGTCGCCTATCGGATGAATGCGTTCGGATTCTTCACCCATCCCGATTTGCAGCGTGAGGCCGAGCTACGAGCCGCCGGAGGCGTGCCGGAGGAACCGTACGCCAACTTCGGACTACTGGATCAGAGGGCAGCCATTCTGTGGGTGCAAGGCAATATTGCCGCATTTGGTGGCGACCCGGCTTCAATCACCGTGTTCGGCCAATCGGCGGGCGCGGCCAGTGTGCTTTCGCAGATTTGCTCGCCGCTCAATCAAGGACTGTTCCATCGTGCAATCATGCAGTCCGGTGCCGGAATCGGTCTGTTCAACATGCGGCTTCGTTCGCTGGAGGAAGCACAGCACAACGCCATCCGATTCCTCGATTTCCTTGGCGTGCCGTCGGTGCGGGAGGCGCGTCGCATCTCCGCCGACGCGTTGCTGGACGCCGCCGAACACTTCCCGGCTCCTGAAGACGCTGGACTTGCTGCTCAAGCCTGGCCCATGCCGGCCAACTGGATGCCCTGCGTCGATGGGCGTATGCTGCCGGGTCAATATGGCGACATCCTGCGCCGTGGTGCACAACAGCCGATGGACATCATCATCGGCAATACCACAGGGGAATTCCTCGAAACCCAAGCGGACGGCACCGTCATGCCCGCCGGCGAGCAGGGCAACATGGATCTGATTCGAGCGTGGATTTCAGGTGGCGCGAACCCGCCCTACTATTACCGTTTCGATGTGGATATGCCTGGTGATAGCGCGGGGGCCTTCCACTCCTCGGAACTCTGGTTCACCTTTAATTCGCTGGCACGCTGCTGGCGCCCATTCTCCGGTTGGCACTATGAGCTTGCGGACATGATGAGCCGCTACTGGGCGAACTTCGCCATCACCGGCAACCCGAACGGGGTACGCAACGACGGCACGCCATTGCCCCAATGGAGTCGTTGCGGCAGTGATGGAATCCAGTTCGCGGCCATGCGTTTTGGCGTCGTCACCGGCATGGAATCTGATGGCACAATCGCGACGGGCTCATGACATGACAGGGGGCGACGGATAGGACCCGAGTCAATCAATCCTGAACCAATCCTGAAGCGATCTTGAGAACGGAACATATCAATGACGACCATGGCCACCGCGCACAATCCGATTATCAACAGCGATTTTCCCGACCCGGACATCATTCGTGTGGGCGATACGTACTACATGGCCACCACCACGATGTTCCTGATGCCGGGCTGCGATATCCTGCGATCATACGATTTGCTGCACTGGGAATTCCTGACGCATGCTTACGCGAAGCTCGATGACACTGCGGCGCAGCGGTTGGAACAGGAAGGGCGCAACGCCTACGGATGCGGTATGTGGGCTCCATCGCTGCGCTACCATAACGGGCTGTTCTCCGTGGTGTTCGCTGCCAACGACACGCAGCGGACCTATGTGTTGGAAGCGAGCGACCCCGCCGGCCCTTGGACGAAACGCGTCATCGACGGCCTGTACTACGACAACAGCGTGCTCTACGACGATGACGGTCGGGTGTACATCGTGCATGGCAACACCCGTCTTCATCTGACGGAAATGGAGCCCGACCTGAGCGGCCCGAAGTCGGGAGGCATCGACCGCATCATCGCCGAGGACGATCCCAACGCAGATCTGGGATATGAGGGTAGCCATATCTACAAGCATGACGGCCGGTACTACGTGTGGACCTGCCACTTCCGTTCCGGACACCGCAAAACCGAAGTTTGCCTGCTGTCCGATTCGTTGGAGGGTGAATTCAAGGCGCGGGAGGTGCTTGACGACGATTTAGACTTCCATGACCTCGGCGATGCGCAGGGAGGCATGGTCGATACTCCTGACGGACGATGGTACGCCTTCATGATGCACGACCGCGGCGCCTTGGGCAGGGCACCCACCGTCATGCCTATGCGATTCGGAGAGGACGGGTTCCCCGTTTTGGGCATTGACGGTCGCGTGCCGATGCAGGTGAGCGTGCCGACCAATCATGCCGACTACGAGTACGCTCCGCTCAATGGCAGTGACGATTTCCGGTATACGGCGGGCGAGGAAACCGACGTGGAGGTGACCGATCTCAAGCCTTTCTGGCAGTTCAATCACCTAGCGCATCCTGCATTCTGGTCGGTGAGCGAGCAGGAGAGCAGTTTTACTTTGCACGGCGGCAGTGTCGCGATGAACATCAGCCATGCGTGGAACACGTTGACCCAACGCACGGTCGGGCCACGGTGTATGGCCGAGGTCACCATTGATGCGGCATCGTTGCGTGACGGCGATTATGCCGGTCTGGCCGCGCTCCAAGGATACTATCGCTATATTGCTATAACGCGGTCTGGAGAGTGCTTCTCGGTGTGTGTGCAACTGAAGCCCCGCATCAACGATTCGATATGGGGAGATGGCGATTATGACGCTCCGGCGGTCGAAACCATTCGTACCGAGGTGAGCGGTCCCGTCGTACGGTTGCGTGCCATCTACGATTTCACCGACAAGAAGGACATGGTCGCCTTCGAATATCTGGATTTGGGCGATGTCTCACCCGGGTGGAGAAGGCTCGGAGGAATCTACCCGCTGTATTACACCTTGGACTATTTCATCGGCTGCCGTATTGGTTTGTTCCTGATGCCGACCGTCGAGGTCGGGGGTGTCGCGCATTTTCGTGATTTCCGGTTCGCGGGGCCGAGGGATACGCCTGAAGTGGACGGACGAATCGGCGGATGATGCGGCTTGGTATTGCGGACCAGTGCCGCGGCGAAACATGGTTGTTCAACGAAAGAAAGGGAAGTAATCAATGGTGACTATCAATAGTGGCGTCACGGATGTTGTGAAGGAAAGCGTGCAGGTTTCCGGCATGGAGGGGGCGCTAGGTACGCCGGACGCACAGGGGGTGCGGATCGTCAGCAACCCCGTCATGCGGGGCATGTATCCGGACCCCTCGTGGATATGGGATGATTCGCGCGAGGAGATCGTGCTGGTCAACTCCTCATTCGAGCTGGTGCCGGGACTGCCCATCCATGTGACCCGTGATCTGGCAACGTGGACCCATGCGGGTGATGCCGTAGACGGGGCGATGGCACGCCGGCTGCTCATCGACGGTGTGGAGGATTCCGGCGGACTGTACGCGCCGACCATCCGCCGCATCGGCGGACGATACGTCATCGTCTGCACGGTGGCGCGCGTCAACGAGGGCCAGGCTCTCGCCGCCGGGTGCGCGATGGAAGACATCGAGGCCTGCCGCGCGGCACAAGGCAACTTCGTGATCGTCGCGGACACGTTGGAAGGCCCATGGCAAGGCCCGTACTGGGTGGCTGGCGCCGAGGGCATCGACCCGGACATCTTCGAGGACTCGGACGGCACTGTCTGGTGGACGCAGACCCGACCGGCCTTGAACCCGCAGTGGGAAGGCCAGACCGAAATCTGGACCCAGCCCATCGATCCTGCGTCCGGCTGGTCGCTGCAGGGGCGGAAAACAGTGATCTGGCGCGGGTACGGCGTAGGCGCGGTATGGGCGGAAGGTCCGCACCTCTATCGCATCGGTGACTGGGTGTACCTGATGACCGCGGAAGGCGGCACCAGCTTCGAGCACAGCGAGATGATGATGCGTACCTATGCGCCGAACGGGTTCGCCGCAGCGCTCGCCGATTTCGAGCAGGGGCTGGCCTCGCGCGAGGTGCTCATCGAACCCGCCCGAGACGGCGAAGGATGTGTGATCGGCCCGTTCGACCGTCTGTTCGAAGGATTCAAGAAGAACCCGATACTCACCCACCGTCATCTGGGCAACGGGGAGCTCATCCAGTGCGTCGGGCATGCCGACCTGCTGTGTCATCCTGAAGCCGGGTGGTTGCTCACTTGCCTTGGCGTGCGCGAAGTGCCGGGGAACGAAGCCGGCGAGTTGTTCAGCTATCTCGGACGTGAAACGTTCGTGGCGCCGGTGAGGTGGGAACGTAATCCCGTCTCATGGAAGCTGGAGGGCAGCGGCCCGACCAAGCAGGACGACACCACCGATCCCGGCTGGCCTGTGGTGGCACCTGGGCTCGGGCGGCTGCCACATGCTCTTGCGGTCGAAACCGATGGGCATGGCGGATTGCGTTCGGTGCGGGCAGTGGAAATCGCCGCTGCGGCCACTGCTGCCGAAATCGTTCACCCTGAACCCATTTGGGTGGGCGACAATCGTTTGGTCGAGGTGCGCGGGCGGGATGGCTATCGGTTTGTTCGCGTAGATGCGTTGGACTACGCCGTACTGGCCGGTCCGGGTCGCACGCTGATGCTGCATCAGGATTCCACGCACGACGTCACCATGGGAATCGATGCGATAGGTGGGCTGATGGTTAGGGTCGTTGACCGTGGCAAGACACATGTCCTCGACTGCGGGACTCTGGCGCCGGGTGAATGGTTCGGTCTGCGGCTGTATGGCAATCGGCTGACCTTCCTCGCATGTCTGCCGCCGGTCGATGGACTGGAATCGGGCCATGAACGTGCGTCGAGTGCTGTAGAAGGTGAGGCGCACGATTGTGCGGAGCTCGCGTTGTTGACGCATATCGACACCTCGGCGGCGCGGATTTTGGGGGAGTGCGACGCGCGGTTCCTGAGCACGGAATGGGCCGGCGGGTTCGTGGGTTGCGTGGCCGGCAGCCGTACAATACCGTCCAACGAATATTGTTAGACCGTCAAACCAAAGCGAGGAGGCAATTCATGGTAGATACTACGGTCGCGACCCGCAATCTCGACCAACTCAAGCGCGACTATCCGGACGTGGCGAAACTGTTCGCGGACGACTGGCTGCAGTACCGCAAGTCGGCGATTCTGCCGGAGCTCACGCGCGAGGCGCAGTCCACCTGTGATCGCATCAATCGCATCTATTTCGAGGATACGGCCGAGGCTGAGCGACTGTTCCGCGAGCTCGTGCCCGAAGCCGGCGCTGGCGTGGACTTCCGCCCGCCGATTCGCCTTGATTACGGTTTGGGGCTGAAAATCGGCGACCGCACATTCATCAACATGGACTTCCTCGTCGTGGGCGGCGGGCCGATTTCCATCGGATCGGACTGCCTGATCGGCCCCCGTGTGAGTATCTACACACCGAACCACGCCATCGCGCGCAAGCCCAGACTTGAGGGCTGGCAGCACAACGAGGATGTGACCATCGGCAACAACGTGTGGCTCGGCGGCAACGTGGTGATCTGCCCTGGCGTCACCATCGGCGACAACACCATCATCGGCGCGGGTGCCGTGGTCACGCATGATATCCCCGCCGACTCCATCGCCGTGGGCAATCCTTGCCATGTGATTGGCCGCGTTCCCGATGACTGGACGCCCGAACAGCGTGCCGCCGTAGAGGGCGCATAGGCCGCAGCTCCCCCCTGAGACCTTCACTTTCCGCTCCCGCCGTGAGCGGCCAGCGAAGTCGTCTGAGGTGGGCGTCCCGGCGGCGGGCACATCGGCGGCGGCCTTGTCTGAACCGGGCACAGGCCGTCATGGATTTCAACAACAGAGCAAAGGAGCAATGCAATGACGCAGTATCATGTTTCGGCTTCGGCCGGTTCCCTGGCGGGCGGCGGCACTGAGGCCGACCCGTTCCTGACCATCGGCCAGGCGGCCGCGATCGCGCGTGCCGGCGACGAGATAATCGTGCACGAGGGCACCTACAGGGAGTCCGTGGACCCGAGGTTCGGCGGCGAAAGTGAGACGAACCGCATCGTCTACCGGGCCGCCGAGGGCGAGCCGCGTCCGGTGATCACCGGTGCCGAACGCGTCACGAGCTGGATGCCGGAGGGCGATGGCGTGTGGAAGGTCGTCCTCCCGAGCGGTTTCTTCGGCGGATACAACCCGTACGTTGAGACGGTGTTCGGCGATTGGACCGTCTACCCGGACCCCAAGGTCGAGGTCCGTCATCTGGGCGACGTGTACCTCAACGGCAAGTCGTTCTACGAGGTGTCTTCGCTGGACAAGGTGCGCGCGCCCGAGCGCTGGGACACCGGGCGCGACGCCGCAACGAACACCATCGTGCCGTTGCTGGACCCGGATGCCACACTTAATGTGTGGTACTGCGAAACGGATGCCGAACACACCACGATCTGGGCGAACTTCCATGACGCGGACCCAAACGTCGAGATGACGGAGATCAACGTACGCGAGACGTGCTTCTATCCGAGTCGTCCGTACGTCAATTACATCACCGTACGTGGTTTCGAGCTGTGCCGGGCGGCCTGCCCGTACACGCCGCCGACCGCCGATCAGGTGGGGCTGATCGGACCGCACTGGTCGCGCGGCTGGGTCATTGAGGATAACGTGATTCATGACGCCAAATGCTCGGCAATTTCGCTGGGCAAGGAGATCTCGACCGGCGACAACGAATCCACGCGCACCCATCGCAAGTCCGGCTACCAGTACCAGAAGGAGGCCGTGTACAAGGCGTTGCATGTGGGCTGGCGCAAGGGCGTGGTTGGCGGGCACGTAGTGCGTGGCAACACGATCTACGATTGCGGACAGAACGGCGTGGTCGGGCACATGAGTTGCGCGTTCAGCCTCATCGAGCACAACCACATCTACCGCATCGGTACCAAGCGGGAGTTCTTCGGCTGGGAAGTCGCCGCCATCAAAATGCACGCCGCAGTGGATACGATCGTGCGCCGCAACCGTGTGCACGACTCCGTGTTGGGCATGTGGCTCGACTGGCAGGCGCAGGGCACGATCGTGGACTCGAACGTGTTCTACCGCAACACACGCGACGTGATGACCGAGGTGACCCACGGGCCCATCACGTTCATGAACAACGTATTCGCCTCCCCGTTCAGCTTTGACGACTACGCGCAGGGCGCCGCGTTCATCAACAACCTGTTCGCCGGACGCATCCGCCATACGCAGGTGCTCGACCGGTCAACGCCCTACCACTTCCCGCATTCCACGGATGTGGCCGGTGAGGCATTCGTCTACGGCGGCGACGACCGGTACGTCAACAACCTGTTCATGGCGGTTGGCGGTGCCGGTGAAGCCGGTGAAGCCGAACGTATGGCCGATGCCGCTGGCGGAGAAGGTGTGGTCGATACGGGCACTGCCTGTTTCGAGGATTATCCGCATTCGCTTGCCGAATACGAGCGGCGCATCGAGCAGGCGGGGCTGGGCGATGAGGAGCTGTATCGCAGCATGCCCCAGCCCATGATGCTGGAAGCCAACGCTTATGTCGGTGGAGCGCGGGCGGCCTCTTGGGAGACGGATGCCGTGGTCGATGCCGGTGCGGGGTCGATGGCGCTGCGTGAGACTCCGGAGGCGGTATGGCTTGCTGTTGTGATGCCGGATGCGGCGCGCGCTGCGGTCGGTCGGGTCGTCGGGACGGCTGATCTTGGTCAGCCGCGCATCGTGGAGGAGTACTTCGAGAACCCGGATGGTTCGCCGATCGCCGTGAACCGGGATATCACCGGTGCGCTGCGTGGGGAGCGATCCGCGCGAGGTCCGCTGGCTTCCTATAGCGACGGCGAAGTGCTGATTTGGGAGCGGTGATGTTGGGCTGATGTTGGTTGATGTTGGCTGATAGCCGAGTGGCGGTGATACTGGACTGATACTGCCTGACGGCCGAGCGGCGATCGATTGGTTGCTGCTCGGCCGTTTCATGGCTGCTGTTGCGCTGCAGGCTGCTGTTGCGCTGCGGACGGGTTGTGCGTTGCTTGGTTGCTGGTCGATTGTTGCGTGACAGTCGTCTCGTTTCCGTTTGGCGGATGCCTGTTTGATGCCTGTTTTATTGCATGCCAGTAATTACCTGATGGCGTATCGATTGTGCAGGGTCGCTGTTGCGTTCTTCGCTGGATGCGCCCTTCTTGCGGATGTGCGTTGTGGTTGTGTGTTGCGAATGTGCCGTGCGAATGTGTGGCCTGCCCCTCGTGGCTGTGTGTTTGGCGAAATGACTGTGATGAACCCGTTGGTGTAGGTGATGGCGTCGCGAACAAGCCAATCCGTGGCTTGCTGACGACGCTGGCGAGGAAAAACGCGTTGGCATGGGGCCATGGCTTGGATTCTTGGCGCCGCTGAGTTCGTCAGTGGTATTGCTGGGCCACGTCTTGGCTCGTCGGCGATGCTGAGATGGCCGAAAATAGTGTTGTGCGGCCATGCTTTGGCCTGTTGACGACGCTGGGGTGGTTGGTATTGCCATGCTGTAGAGCGTTGGCGGCTGAGTTAGGCATCGCCGGGCCGGTCTGTAGTCCGCTGCTGACTGGGGATTGGCCGTCGGCGGCGTTGCGTGACCTTGCTGGCGCCGTTAGGATGGCCGAAAACGGTGTTGCGCAGCCATGTCGAAGCTCGATGGCGATGCTGAGTGTGTCAGAGGTATGCTGTGCCGACGCTGCTCCAAGGCTGTTTCGGAGCTGGGGTGCCCATAGAATGCATACGGATGCGCACGAGAAATGCGTGCTTGGCGTGTGTGTAACTTGCGTTGGTAACATGAACGATATATGGTTAAACCATTAAACTAAATATCTGGCAATTGGATGCGCATTATGTGGCGATCGCTGATCGCTGGGCTCCGAGCACCGAGGTTCGAACGCTGGGCTTATGCTCCGGTGCGACAAGCGTGGGCGTCCATAAGCCGGATGCAACCTGTCCGATGCGTACCTACGCAACGTCAATGGAGATACTGCCATGCGCGCACATCATATGCTGTTGCTCTCGCTTGCCATGCTGGCCGTGGTCTACGCCGTACTGTTGTTTGTCGCCCCTGTCGCGGCGCCGATCGGCGTGGCGCTTACCGCCATGGGGTTGGCCCTCGTCTCGACCCGATATGCCTGGCGACCCAAATTCCTCGCATTGTTCGAGGCGGGGGAGTCCTACTGATTTGTGCTGCATTCTCCGTGTAGCGCATGCGATGTCCCATCGCTTATATACGAAAACGCCGTTCTGCCTTCGGGTGGGGCGGCGTTTTCGCATGTGCGTGATGAGTGAGTTTGGTTGGCGCATCGTTCTGTTGGCGTGGACGAGGTGATGCGCCGATATTACGCTGGACGTCGATGAGCGCATCGCTCTGTTGGCGCTGAGCGAGGGCGAATTTGCGGAGTGTCCGTGAGATGTATGGGCGTGGCCGTATGGAGTGTGTGCTGTGCGTTCGTGCGTCGGATTGCGTTGACTGTTGTGGGTTGTGTCAAACTGCGTCAAACTGCGACGGCCTGTTGTGGGTTGCGTCAGGTGGTCGTGGCTGCCGTGGGCCGGCGTAGGCTGTTGCGGACTGTTGTGAACTGGCGCGCAAGCGTGATCCCCGCGCGTGTAACCGGTGCAATGCTTCTGGCCTGGGTCCGAGGTGCTCTTCGTTCATGCATGGATGTCGGCGTGTCGCGATTTTTCGGTGCTGGTGGGCGGTGTACCAATAGCCTCCGAGAACGTTGAAAATACGTCACTGTTACCGTTCACATTTAGTTAGCGCAATGAATCAAATAAAGCAAAAACCGCGCGATTCCAGTGTAAATGACCGATTGGCAATTGTTAAATCAAAAAACTATATGGTATATTTCTAACAGGTTCGGCAATGGTTGCCAGACCGCAAGGAAGAGGAAACAAACAGTTCCTATCAATGTCGAAAGGAATTCCCATGAACAAGTGGACCAAGGTGCTCGGCGTCGTTGCCGCGACCGCCATGCTCGTCCCGCTGGCCGCCTGCGGAGGTGGCACCCGCGGCGGCACCACGGCAGGTGGTGATGGCGGCAGTGGTGACACCGTCAAGGTCGGCATTTCCATGCCTGAGCAGATGCTCGAGCGCTGGAAGATCGATGGCGAGAACCTGAAGAAGCAGCTTGAGGGCTATGGCTACGAGGTCACCCTCCAGTACGCCGATGGCAAGACCGATCTGCAGACCTCCCAGATTCAGAACATGGCCAACAACGGCATGAACTACGTGGTCATCGCCTCCATCGACGGTACCGCCACGGGTGCTGCGGCCGAGCAGGTGGCGGCCAATGGCGGCAAGGTCATCGCCTATGACCGCCTGATCATGAACACCGACGCCGTGGACTACTACGCCACCTTCTCCCTCGAGGACGTCGGCAAGATGCAGGGCGAGTACATCGAGCAGAAGCTTGGTCTCAAGGATGGGCAGAAGGGCCCGTTCAACGTCGAGCTCATGGCCGGTTCCCCGACCGACAACAACGCCGGCTACTACTTCAAGGGCGCTTGGGACGTGCTCGGACCGTACTTCAAGTCCGGCGTTCTGCAGTCCAAGTCCGGCAAGGTCCCGTCCTCCGCGGATGACTGGCAGTCCATCGGCATCGACAACTGGGACCGTCAGAAGGCCCAGAACGAGATGGAGAACCGCATCAACTCCTTCTACAACGACGGCACCAAGCTGGACGCCGTCCTCGCCCAGAACGACGCCGAGGCCACCGGTACCTACAACACCGTAGAGGCCGCCGGCTGGGACTACTACCCGATCATCACCGGACAGGACGCCGAGAAGGCCAACGTTCAGGCCATCGTTCAGGGCAAGCAGGCCATGACGGTCTACAAGGACACCCGCGAGCTGGCCAAGGCCACCGCCGAGATGATCAAGGCCCTCGTGGACGGCAAGGAGCCGGAAGCCCCCGATACCTTCAACAATGGCAACAAGGACGTTCCGTCCCAGCTGCTGACCCCGGTCACCGTGGACAAGGACAACCTCAAGGAAGTCCTCGTTGATGGCGGCTACATTTCCGCCGCCGACGCCGGCCTGTGATCGGATCGGAAGCCGAACGCAAGCCAATAGCGACGGAAGCGATGGAATAGGGCTGTAAACAGGCCCGGACATCAGCTCACAGAACAGGAGGCGCCGCACTGCATCGATGCGGTACGGCGCCTTCGCCATGCACAGGGACATTACTATCGGAGGAGGTAACTGTGGCTACGAATGGTGACGTGATTCTTGAGATGCGTCATATCGTGAAGCGTTTCGGTCCGGTCACCGCGTTGAATGATGTGAATATCACGGTCAAGAGGGGCCAGATATTCTCGATCTGCGGTGAGAACGGTGCCGGCAAGTCGACTTTGATGAACGTGCTGTCGGGCGTGTATCCGTACGGCACCTACGAGGGCGACATCATCTACAACGGCGAGACCTGCAAGTTCAGGACGATTCGCGATTCCGAGGAGAAGGGCATCGTGATTATCCACCAGGAGCTCGCGCTCGTGCCCTACATGTCGATCCAGGAGAACATCTTCCTGGGCAACCAGAAGAAGAAGGGCATCGCCATCGACGCGGACGAGCAGCGTCGCATCGCCTACGAGGTGATGAGGAAGGTCGGTCTGGACGAGAACCCGGACACCCTGATCTCGAACATCGGCGTGGGCAAGCAGCAGCTGGTCGAGATCGCCAAGGCCCTGACCAAGAACGTGAAGCTCCTCATCCTGGACGAGCCGACCGCGGCCCTGAACGACGAGGATTCCAGGAACCTGCTCGACCTGATCGACGGGCTGCGCCGCGAGCAGGGCATCACGGCGATCATCATCTCGCACAAGCTCAACGAGATCGCCTATTCGGCCGACGCGGTGCAGGTGATCCGCGACGGCCAGACAATCAGCCACATCGACATCGACGCGGCGCACCCGCTTGACCAGGACGTCCTGATCCGCGACATGGTCGGCCGTCCGCTGACCAACCGGTACCCGGTGCACGAGTCGCACATCGGCAAGGAGATGTTCCGCGTCGAGGACTGGAAAATGCACCACCCGCTCGACGAGACGCGCCTGGTGTCCAACGACGTGAGCTTCAACGCGCGCGCGGGCGAGATCGTCGGGTTCGCCGGACTGATCGGCGCGGGCCGTACCGAGACCATGATGAGCGTGTTCGGCCGCCAGTACGGCACCAACGCGTCCGGCCGCATCTTCGTGGAGGGCAAGGAGGTCAGATTCCCGACCGTGCGCAGCGCGATCGACCATGGCGTGGCCTACGCGACCGAGGACCGCAAGGTGTACGGCCTGAACCTCATGAAGACCATCCGCGAGAACACGTCCCTGGCGAGCCTCAAGGAACTGGCGAGCAGGCTGGGCGTGGTCGACGAGACGCGAGAGAAGCAGACGGCCGAGAAGTACCGCAAGGAGTTCCGCACCAAGGCGCCGACCATCGAGATGCCCGCCGGCAACCTGTCGGGCGGCAACCAGCAGAAGGTCGTGCTCGCCAAGTGGATGGCCACCAACCCGAAGGTCCTGATCCTGGACGAGCCGACGCGAGGCATTGACGTGGGCGCCAAGTACGACATCTACGAGATCATCGACCAGTTGGCCGACTCCGGGTCCGCGGTGATCGTGGTCAGCTCCGAACTGCCCGAGCTGCTGGGCATCTGCGACCGCATCTACACGATGAGCGGCGGCAGGATCACCGGCAACTTCAATGCGAAGACCACCAGCCAGGAGGAACTCATGCGATACATGACCTCCGCAACACCCCTACCCAAAGACCAGGCGTTCGCCTGAGCCGTTCGCCATACGTTCGCCATATTGACGGGCCGGCCGGCGGAAGCGGCACGGTAGCCGCATCGTTGAGACCCACCCGCATTCCATGTGCTTTTCGTTCTTTGAAAGGATAATCTTCAAATGTCTACCGCAACCGTAACCCCCGCAGCCAAGAAGGGCGGCGAGGAACAAAGCCTCAAGTCCCTGCTGCTGGGCAACATGCGCTCCTATGGCATCTACCTCGCCCTTGTGCTGGTCATCATCGTCTTCCAGATTCTGACCGCCGGGCGTCTTCTCAACCCCAATAATGTGGTCGCCCTGTTCCAGCAGAACGCGTATGTGCTCATCGCCGCCATCGGTATGCTGATGATCATCATCGCCACCCACATCGACCTGTCCGTGGGTTCCGTGGTCGCCTTCATCGGCGGCGTCGGCGCTCTGGCCATGAAGAATGGCGTGCCGTGGTGGGCCGCGATCCTGCTCATGATCGTCATCGGCCTGCTCATCGGCGCATGGCACGGCTTCTGGGTCGCTTACGTCGGCGTCCCCGGCTTCGTCACCACCCTGGGCGGCATGCTCATCTTCCGTGGTCTTGCCACCGTTGTGGCCGGCGAATCCATCCCGGTGTCCAACGCCGCCTTCCGCGCCATCTCCAAGGACTACCTGCCCACCATCTTCGTCGGACAGTTTGCCCTGACCGCATTGATCGTTGGCATCGCCGCCATCGTGCTCGTGATTTGGAGCCAGCTGACCAAGCGCGCCAAGGCCGTCAAGAACGGTCTGCCCGCCCAGCCGATGAGCTTCGTCATCCTCAAGTGCGTGGTCGCCGCGCTCGCCATCGGTTACGTGACCTATCTGCTGGCCATGTCCGGCAACGCCACCCAGGGCGGCATCCCGATCGTGCTGGTGATCATCGGCGTGCTGGTGTGCGTGTACTACTTCGTGCTCAACCGTATGGTCTTCGGCCGCAACGTGTACGCAGTGGGTGGTAACCGTAAGGCCGCCATTCTCTCCGGTATCGACACCAAGAAGGTTGACTTCGAGATCTTCCTGAATATGGGCTTCCTGGTCTCCATCGCCTCCATCATCACCCTCTCCCGCCTCGCCTCCGCTTCCGCGCAGACCGGTATGGAGTTCGAGATGGACGCCATCGCCGCCTGCTTCATCGGCGGAACGGCCGTCACCGGCGGCATCGGCACCATCCCGGGTGCCATGGTTGGCGCCCTGATCATGGGCGTGCTCAACCAGGGCCTGTCCATCATGGGCGTGGACGCCGCCTGGGTCAAGACCATCAAGGGTCTCGTCGTCATCGCCGCCGTCGCCTACGATCTGCTCTCCAAGAAGAAGAAGGGCTGACCTCTATAAACGTGGTTGATGACCGGTTTTTCACTGATCTGCAACCACGAGGATAGGAACCGATAGTTCCCACTCCTCCTCCGAAAGGGATGTCGTTTCGACGGCATCCCTTTTCCGTGTTTTGGGCTCCGTTTCGGTGCCGGTTCGGTTTGAGGCTCGGCTTTGCGCGTGATTGATGTGAGCGGGCCGTTCGGCAGGTAGCGTTAGGTCGGCAGCGATAGGTCAGGTTTGAGCAGTTGCGATGAGTGTGCTGCGCTGCGTGTTGCGCTCTGCCCGAAGATCAAGAGCATTTTGTGGGCGTTGCGGGCGATGGAGATGGGGCGATGGAGATGACCTTGGTGCACGGGAATGTGGGTGCTGCCCCCGATTTGGAGTTGTGATTGTGCCTACGGGTTGCGGTTGGTTTGTTGCGTGGGAAGCGTTCGTTGATGATGACGATTGTTGGAGACTTTTGGTTCCGGTTGATGTTGGTTCTGGGCTTCTGGTTTCCGGACGCGTGATTCTGTGCGTCGCTAAGAGGCCATGCTGTGGCGGTATGGCTTCGCTTGCATGCTCGTGGGCGGGGTGATTGGGCCATGGACTGGCTTCGTCACGCCGCTGGGTGGCTAGGCGTCGCTGTGGAGCCAG
>NZ_JFAO01000047.1:0-8408 GCF_006408945.1 Bifidobacterium sp. UTBIF-78 | reverse complement strand
AGGCCAGTGCTTGGTATGGCAGCGACGCTGAGTGCGTCAGCGGTGTCGGGGAGCCAGTGGATGGTTGTTTGTCGCCGCCGGAAAGGGGCTCAGCGTCGCGGAGCGGCCGGTCACTGGCCTGATGGCGACGATACGGAGAATAAGCGGCGACCAGACGACGGTGTAGATGCCGTATGAGACGCGGTCTGGATGCCGTTTGGGTGCCGTACTGAGGCGGTACAGGTGTCGTATGAATCCCATACTGAGGCGGTACCGAGGCAATATGGATGCGGGCAGAGGCGCGATGGCATAGGCTCGATATGGAGTGCGCGGGAAAGAACATGTCCGTGCCGAATCGGTCATGTCTTCAGCGTTGTCGGTAAGATTCCCTAGCTCCGAAGAGATTCCACATCACTCGAATCGACCGTGGGAATGCGAAACGAAGTCGAGGGAATCCTACTTCCGCTTGGCCTTCTTGACGCGCTTGACCTTGGGGGCCGGCTTCTTGGGCTCGAGGAACGGCCACTTGGCCAAGGCCCAGACGTGGAACGGCGGAATCTTGCCGATGGCGAAGCCGATGACCAGACCGATCACGATGGCCCAAGTCTCAAGATCGCGTCCGGCGATGAGCAGGCCGATGAACACCAAGGCGATGATGAAGCACATCATCTGTGACGCGCGCGACTGCTTGGTGGTCACCTGATCAGCCTTCATCGGGATGAGGCCGAGAAACACGCCGCAGGGTATGCAGACAATGCCCAGTACCACGCTGATGACGATTCCCATGGTTGCTGAATCCATGACGCTCCTTTTATCTGTACTTTGCGGCGATGATACCCCGCGGATGTTCCATGCGCATGAAACGGACCACGGACGCAGGATTAGTCTGCGTCTTAGACCCGGGTGAACTGACTACCTTTCAGACTACCCCTCGGGTCCGCTTACCTGCCCTATCCAGTGGTCCGTCTCGCAATTGTTTGAGTGGTGTCGGCCCTCGCTGATGAGGGGCCGACTGAAGCTGATTGGGGGAGAGAAAAAGCCGAAGCCCTCAATTATTTAAGAGGCGGACAACTAGTCCTGCAGGGTATGGACTCGCTGTGCGCTCAGCCCTGCAAGCCCGTACGTGCCCGCAAGCAGCTCCACGGTCTGCTTCACGACAACGCCCTGACGGGGGTGAGAATACTTCTCACAGGACACTAACGTCAGTCTGCGGGGGCTTTGACATCATCTGTGGATTTGGCTTTTTGTCTCGCCATTCTTGGCGTCGTCCTCAACTTCAGTCGTAGTGCCGGACTCATCATCCTCGTCATCGGCCGTCTCGGACGGTTCCTGCCCATCCTCCTCGTCGTTCTTGCCCGGCTGCCGCCACCAGAGGATCAGCGCGTTGGCCGCGCAGTACACGGCCGCGATGCCGATGCAGACCAGAAAGATGATGTTCGAGGTGCTGATCATCGTGCCATCGGTCATCGATTCCTGCACGGATTGCCAGATCCAGACCACGCAGGCCACTGCGGTCAAGGCGTACAGCATCATACGGGAGCGGTCGTTCATAGGGATCTCCAGACTTCAACAAACCTCATGATTATAGCGCATCTTCGCATTCAGCCCCAGCTTAAAGGGGAAGCGGATAGGGCCGATCCCAGTCGGGGCCCGAATCGTAGGTCCTGGTCGCAAGTTCCAATCGTCGATTCCAATCGGCGGCCTGAATCGCAAGTCCCATTGCAAGTTCAAATTGGAGGCCTGAATCGCGGGTTCCCAATCGCAAGTCCAAATCGCAAGGCAGAACGATGCCCGCTCGTCGTATCGGTGCACTAATGGTCCATCTCTTAAATGATTGAGAGTTTCAGCTTTTCTCTCCCCCAGTCAGCTTCGCTGACAGCCTCCTCATCAGCGAGGGCCGATACTACTCAAACAATTGCGAGACGGATCACTAATCGGTGCGCTAATCAACTGGGGGCCGCCGTCCAAGAAAGGACGACGGCCCTTATGTGAGCCCTTGTGCGCGCCTCAACCTACGGCCGGTCAGGTTCGCCGTCCGCCTGCTGAACCCGCGCTACCCTCAGCCGCGGGCCTTGGCGTAGGCGGCGTAGACGGCCTCGGTGGGCTCGCCGGTCTCCACGCCTTCGATATTGAGCTTCCAAGCCGGCGGCTCAGCCTCGCCGGAGAGCACCCAGGCGGCCTGACGGGCGGCGCCGATGGCCACATACTCGTCGGTGGCCGGACGGGTCACGTCCATACCGAGGATTGAGGGCGCCAGCGTGCGAATCGCCACGGATTTCGCGCCGCCGCCGATTAGAAGGATGCGGCTGATCTTCGCGCCGAGCGAGCGGATGAGCTCCAGGCAGTCGCGCTGGGAGCACAGCAGACCTTCGACGAATGCGCGGGCCAGATTCTCTTTGGTGGTGTTGTGCAGCGTCAGGCCCGTGAGCGAGGCGGTGGCGTCCGGACGGTTCGGCGTGCGCTCGCCGTCGAAGTACGGCACCAGCGTGATGCCGCCTGCGCCCGGCTCGGACTGGAACGCCAGCTCGGCCAGCTCGTCGTAGTCCACGCCAAGGGCAGCGCGGCCGGCATCAAGGATGCGCGAACCGTTGATGGTGCAGGCCAGCGGCAGGTAGTGGCCGGTGCAGTCGGCGAAACCGGAGACGGCGCCCGTCAGGTCGTACACCGGGTTCTCGGCGATGGCGGCGGCCACACCGGAGGTGCCCAGGGAGATGGACACATCGCCCACAGCCATGCCCAAGCCCAGCGAGGCCATCGCGTTGTCGCCGCCGCCGGGTCCCAGAATGCAGCCGCCTTCAACGTCCTTGCCTGCGATGGACGGCGCGGCCTTCACCGCTGCGGCCTCGGTGGGGCCGAGTACGGTGGGCAGCACGATTCGTTCGGCGTGCTCGCGCGCGGCGTCCTCGCCCTCGGCGGCGGCCAGCACCATGGCGATGAGGTTGCGACGGTACTCGTTGTGTGCGGCGTCGTAGTAGATGGTGCCCGAAGCGTCCGAACGGTCGGTGAACAGCGCATCGAGATGCGCGTCCTCGCCCTCGGCCACAGGACCGTAGCCGGCGATACGCCAGCTCAGCCAGTCGTGCGGCAGACAGATGGCCGCGATCTTCTTGGCGTTGTCGGGCTCGTTCTCGGCGACCCATGCCACCTTGGTCAGGGTGTAGGAGGCGACGGGGGAGGAGCCGACGGCCTTGACCCAGCGTTGCTTGCCGCGGGCGGTCACGTCCTCCGGCTCGCCGTCCTCGGCCGGGGCCTCGCCGAGACGATCAATAAGTGCGGCGGCCTGCGGGGCGGAGCTGATGTCGTTCCACAGCATGGCGTCGCGGATCACGTTGCCCTGCTCGTCCAGAATCACCATGCCGTGCTGCTGCCCGCCGACCGCGAGAGCCGCCACGTCATCCAGGCCGCCGGCCTGTTCGGCGGCCTTCAGGAACGCCTCCCACCAGAATTCCGGGTTGACCGAGGTGCCGTCCGGGTGCTTGGCCTGACCGAAACGGACCAGTTCGCCCGTTTCGGCGTCCGTGATACGGACTTTTGTTGATTGGGTTGACGTATCCACGCCGGCGACCAGTGTTTGCGCCATATTCTCCTCCTCGGTGAGGTTCGCACGCCGGGGCTCGACGCGCCATAATCAATAAGTTAGACGATTAAACTATACTGTATCTCAGGTTGCGTTTGCAAGCTGGAACACGCGAAGAGGCGTGCAGGTCCAATCGTTGTGTCGCACAATGAATAAGGAAATGTCATGTGCGCGCTCACATCGATGCGGGTGGGGTCGGGCTCCAAGGAAAGGCGGGCGAGATGGCGGGTCTACGCAGAATCAATCAGGAGGATTTGCGCAATCATAATCTCTCGGTCACGCTGGACACCCTGTTGCGCGCGCAACGGCCGATGAGCCGTGCGGATCTGGCCAAGGAGACGGGACTGACCAAGGCCACCATGTCCCTGCTGGCCTCGATGCTGCTTGACGGCAACGTGATCGAGGAAGGCGAGCCGGTGGTGCTCACCACCTACGGCCGCCCCAGCACGCCACTCAGGGTGCGAGGCGGCACCATCGCGGGCATCGGACTGCAGATCAACACCGACGGCTACGGTTGCCTTGCTCTCGACCTCAACGGGGACACGCTCGGCCGGGAGTGGGTGAGCGCGGACATGACGGACACCGATCCGTATGAGATCTTCGCCAAGCTCGATGCCATGACCTTCCCGCTGGAAAGCCGGCTCAAACGACGCGGCTGCAAGGTGGTGGGCGCCGGTCTCGCGCTGCCGGGCATTGTGACCGACGACATGTGGCTGCTGGTGGCCCGCAACCTCGGCTGGGAGAACGTGAACCTGACCCGGTTCAACGTGGTGCGCCGGCTGGACGTGGTGGCCGGAAACGAGGCCAAGATGGCCGCCATCGCGCAGATTCCGGGATATGCCACTGAACGCGCCGCATTCCTCAACGTGGTGGACCGCATGGATTCGTTCGTGTACCTTTCCACGGATATCGGCATCGGCGGCGCGGTGGTGCGTGACGGCGAGGTGGTGACCGGATCGCATGGCTTCGCCGGGGAGGTCGGCCACCTATCGGTCGCGATGGATGGGCCGCTGTGCCGGTGCGGTCGTCACGGATGCTTGGAATCGTTCGCCGGCCGCCGTGCGCTGGTCGAAGCCGCGGGCATCGCCACCGACGAGGAGGCGACCAGCAGCGAGGCCATCGACAAGTTCCTCCAACGTTGGCGCTCCGGTGACCCGCAAGTGGCCAAAGTGGTGGATAAGGCCGTGGACGCGCTGGTTTCCGCCATCGCCTCCGCCGTGAACATGGTGGATGTGGACACCGTGCTGCTCGGCGGTCTGTGGACGCATTTCGGCGACGAGCTGGCCAACGTGCTCGAAAGCCGGCTGCGCTCCGAGATCCTTGGCTATCCGAATGTGAAGATTCGTGTGTTCGTGCCGCCTGTGGCCGAGCATCCCTCGCTGTATGGCGCGGCCGAGATGGGTCTGCGACGGTTCATCGACAATCCGCTGGCGTATATCGCGCAATAGTGCAATAGTGCAATGGCTTGGCGGGTCGCTCTTCCGTCGCTTTGTGATGTCGGCGGGCCGGATTCGACCTGATTCTTCGGTGATTCCCGAAGGCGCGCCTCTGTGGGAGTGGCTTCCGGCTGCCTGCGTGTTACACTGTACAGGTTGGTTTTCCGTGGGGCGGTACGTCGCGCGGCGGCCAGCGTGGGGCCATAGCTCAGTCGGTTAGAGCATCGGACTCATAATCCGCCGGTCCAGGGTTCAAGCCCCTGTGGCCCCACCATATTCCGTGCAGGCCGGATGCCCTGTGCCGTGGAGTCGTTGGCAAATTATGGCTGCCCCTGACTGTCCTCGGGCATGCTTCAGTCCCGCTTCGTAGGCCAGTTCATCTGCGATTATGGACGTGCCGCTCGCAATCAATTGGCTCGCCTACTGGCTTGTGCGTTACCGGCAAGCAGCTCCGGTCTGCTTCATGGCAACGTTCGGGCAAAGGGAGCCGAACAATGCAATCAGTGGTCTTTCGACGCGGGACATGAGGCATCCGCGATTCGTCCACATGCGCGAGTATCATCCCAAAGGTTCCGGTTCACGCATGCCATAGGGGCGTGCGACCCGGGTCCCCCGAATCATTAGGAGACGTAAAATGAAGCAGGGTATCCATCCTGATTATCACCCCGTTGAGGTGACTTGCTCGTGCGGCAACACTTTCGTGACCCGCACCGCTGGCAACGGCGATCACATGTTCGTTGACGTGTGCTCCAGCTGCCACCCCTTCTACACCGGCAAGCAGAAGATTCTCGACACCGGTGGCCGCGTTGCTCGCTTCGAGAAGCGCTACGGCAAGAAGAGCAAGTAGCAGACTTCACGCCAGTCCATATGGCTCGGCATGCTTCGGCATGCCCGCCGGGACTGGCGTTTTTGTATCTTTTCCCATCACTCCGCTCGTCGCCCGCGTCATCGCGACTGCGACATCAGATGATTGATTGCGCCGGCTGATGGCTCTCCGGCCCATCCTGGTATCCCACGGAAAAACAAAGACCTACGGAAAGAAGCGTCATGGCAGACGAACAGTTCCCGGCGGCGGCGACCGCACTCGAGGAGTACAACTCCATCGAACAGCAGATGGCAAGCCCTGAAATCGTGTCCAATCCGGACAAGCTGCGCAAGCTGGGGCGTCGTCATGCCGAACTCGGCTCCATCGTGAGCGCCTACAAGTCCTGGCTGCAGGTCAAGGATGATCTCGAGGCGGCCCGCGAAATGGCCTCCGAGGACGCGGACTTCGCCGCCGAGGCCAAGCGTCTCGAGTCCGAATTGCCGGCCGTGGAGGAGAAGCTGAGGACCGCGCTCATTCCGCGCGATCCGGATGATGCGCGCGACACCATCATGGAGATCAAGGCCGGCACCGGCGGCGAGGAGGCCGCACTGTTCGCCGGCGACCTGCTGCGCATGTACACGCGTTACGCGGAGAAGCGCGGCTGGACCGTCTCCGTGCAGTCTGAGAACACCACCGAGCTCGGCGGCGTCAAGGACGTGCAGATCGCCATTCGCGCCAAGGGCACCCCCGCACCGGAGGACGGCGTGTGGGCGTCGATGAAGTACGAGGGCGGTGTGCACCGTGTGCAGCGCATCCCCGTCACCGAATCGCAGGGCCGCATCCAGACCTCCGCGGCCGGCGTGATCGTGTTCCCCGAGGCCGACGAGGACGATGACGAGATCGAAATCGATCCGAAGGATCTGAAGATCGACATCTTCATGAGCTCCGGCCCCGGCGGCCAGTCCGTGAACACCACGTATTCCGCGGTGCGCATGACGCACATCCCCACCGGCATCGTCGTGAGCATGCAGGACGAGAAGTCGCAGATCCAGAACCGCGCCTCCGCGCTACGCGTGCTCAAGTCCCGCCTGTTGGCGATGAAACACGAGCAGGAGGCCGCCGAGGCCGCCGACATGCGTCATTCGCAGGTGCGTTCGCTGGACCGCTCCGAGCGCATCCGCACCTATAACTTCCCGGAGAACCGCATCGTGGACCATCGCACGAACTACAAGGCGTACAACCTTGACGCGGTGCTCAACGGCGACCTGCAGGCCGTCATCGACTCCGACATCCAGGCCGACGAGGCCGAGCGTCTCGCCAATCAGAAGTGACGATGGCCGGTCCGGCGTTGGGCGGCACATACGATGCGCGGCACACTCGAGGCCGTTTGGCCAAGCCTACAGTCGCGCATCGCATGTGCCGCCCAACGCCTCCTTTCGCGTGATTGCATTGCGTTTGACTGTTGAACAGGGGAGCGTGGATGTGATTTCGGTTGGCTTTGGCTGCCATATGTGATGTCCGACTGTAGGCTTGGCCAAACGGCCTTGAGCGTGTCGGACATCACGTATGGCAGCCAAAGCCTTCAGCTGGCGATTGCGATGTGTACATAGACGGAAGAGGAACAATGGGTGTTGCTGACGTGATTCGTTCGTCTGCGGCCGAGCTGCGTGAGGCGGGTATCGAGACGCCGGAGCATGACGTGAAGCTGCTGATGGCCGAGGCCGCGGGCATCGAGCTGAGGGATGTGGATAAGGCGCTGCTGATGGGCTCGGAACTCGGCTATGACGCCGACCGCTTCCAGTCGATGCTGGCACGCAGGGCCAAACGCGAACCGTTGCAGTACATCGTAGGGCACGTGTCGTTCCGGTACCTCGACCTCAAGGTCGGTCCCGGCGTGTTCATTCCGCGTCCGGAGACCGAAACCGTGGTGCAGGCCGGCCTTGACTGGCTCACCCGCCACGGCATGATGACCCCGCTCGTGGTGGACCTGTGCGCCGGATCGGGTGCCATCGGTCTGTCCGTGGCCACGGAGGTGCCGGGCAGTCGTGTCTGGGCCGTGGAATTGGCGCCCCATACCGCCGAATGGACCCGGCGCAACCTTGCGGAGACGGCGAAACGGTACCCTTCCATCACATCCAATTACCAGCTGGAGGTCGCCGACGCCACATCGATGGCCACTCTGGCCCATCTGGACGGCACGGTGGATATGGTCATCACCAATCCGCCGTACATTCCCGAGCTCGACGTGCCCGAACAGCCGGAAGTGCGTGACTGGGACCCCGAATTGGCGCTCTATGGCGGCTCCGCGGACGGCACGCTGATTCCCGAACGCATCATCGAACGCTCGTTCCGTCTGCTGAAGCCGGGCGGCGCGCTCGTCATGGAACATGACGTGAGCCAAGGCGACCGTCTCGTCGCCTATGCCCGGACGGCGGGCTTCGCCACCGCCATGACCGGTCGTGATTGGACCGGCCGGGACCGTTACCTGTTCGCCGAAAAGTAGTACGTAACGGTTTTACGACCGCCTTTTTGATGATGTAATGGGATGCAATTGCATTATCGTCTTGATTGCATTTGCGTCCCACAACGGTACGGGACACAAATGCAATTC
>NZ_JFAO01000046.1:0-32401 GCF_006408945.1 Bifidobacterium sp. UTBIF-78 | reverse complement strand
TAATTATGAGTCATTCAAGCAGTATCCATTCCAAAAATATGCAGACAGACCCCCAGGAGATGGGATTAGATAGCAAACTGACATTTGCGAATTATGTAGTGAATTCATCCAATCGAACGGCTCACGAATTGGCAAGACTGATTAGCCAACAGTCAGAGAAAGGCAATTCACTATTCCTATACGGCGATACAGGATTAGGCAAAACCCACCTGCTTAACGCGATTGGCAACAACACAGCAGACCGGGCACGCTACGTCACTTCAGAGCTTTTCAATAGGGAATGCACAGCTGCGGAACAGAGCGACGATCCGGATGATCTCATCCGTTTTCGACAGAAGTATCTCGATCTTGATGTACTACTATTTGACGACATTCATAGTCTCAATCGCCGACTCACGGTCGTTAAAGAATTCGACACTATTCGAAGAATGCTGCAGCGGGACGGTAAGAGAATCGTCGTTACCGCGAACGCGCGCATCAATGCATTAGACAATCTTGACGCGTGTACTCAAAACTGGCTCGCACGCGGCATATCGGCAAAGCTGTCCCAACCGGAACTCATGACACGAACGACGATCCTACTGAATCTGGCCAACCAGTTCGAAGCTGAAATACCGGACGACGTGTTTCTGTACATCGCCGATCTTTACCCACGAAACATCAGAACCATGAAATCCGCTATGATCCGCATGCTCACCACAGAAGCGAGAAAGTGGCCTGCAATCACACTCGAGCGGGTCAAAGCATTTTTCGACGACCGTAGGCCAATCACAACCGTCCTCAACCGGTCTTCTCAGGGGAAACCAGCAGATACAACCGAATCACAAACCGGCAGCACCGCAACCATCGACGACAAAGGCCGCACCATCATTGTCACCGTCCAGCTACAATGAAAACCAATCGTATGCATGCACCGCAGCTGTCTGATAGAAGAACCTGCGGCGTGATTCCCCTTGCCCCCCATTCAGAAAGGCTGGTGCAATCACATAACTAGATTGCACCAGCCATGAATCAACTCAGCTCTATTTGGCGAACAATCTCATCGCCTCATCCACTAGCCGATCAGTACGCTTTTCAATTTCCTCAGCACCCCATTTATCCTTATCCACGACATCACGATTGATGCTCAGCCCGTTACGATACCCTATGTTATGACCGGTTTTATCCTTCCTATCTCGCTTACGCCTAAAGTCCATAGTTGCTAGTTCACTATTGAACCCCGATAGGGTAAGATTTCCAATAGTGTGCACATACTTATTCCGAATCTCTTTTGCATTCTCTTCGCCTCCAAGAGATTCAACCCATTCCTTTGTCGTGTCTCCGGCCTGGGGAAGAATATGCTCTATGGTCAAATAATACTGATTACTCTTCGCAGACGACTTCCTCCACAAATCAGACCAGCCTTCATCAGTCCTATCATGCTCCGCCAATGACGAAAGTATGAAACGTGTCATTCCGCTATTATCTTCATAAATCGGACCACGCAACGCTCTCTCAAACTGTTCGTCAGACGCAACATTACCCGAAGCAAACAGTTTATCATGTACTTTTTGGCACACCGATTTTGATTTCACTTCCGAAGAACTCAAGTCTTTGATAATTAAAGAGAACAATCTTTGTATCGCATTCGTCGCTGGAAAATCAGTCAAATTTCGACGAACGAACCATGTAACCAATTCATTAGCAATATCTGCTAATTCATCATCCAATAGCTCAAACTTTTCCCGATTCAACACGAGCCACATCAGTAGCATGTAACCCGATTCCCCTCCCGCATGCCTCAGCTCGAGGGCCTTAGCAGACAATAACGGTAGCCCAAAATCATCATCATCAAGATTACCCGTAAGCAAACCATAGACATGCGCAGCGTTGATGAGTGCATTCAAAAGTTCCTCAACGCCTTCTGACTCCATCCAATCTTCGTATATGCGAATAAGAGTGGAACGAGTAGCAGGCTTCATCATCGGATTTGATGCATTATAGTAATACCTCAGGAATCGTTCCTGACTATTACCATCCTGTCCAACAAATTCAATAACCTGCTTCCATTTTTCGTATGTTGTCTCAATATCGAGGTCACGATTAGCATCAGCCCTCGCAAGCATCTCGTTTTTTATCAAATCTATAGGAGATAAATCCATTCCACGATTATTCAAACTTTCAAATAGAGTAAAAGCACTGGCACGATCAGGAACTTCGATTTTCACAAGTACAGCATTTTTTACTCGATTCGCCATATGCTTCAATACATCAGCCTGATCATCATCATCATCTTCAAGTTGTTGGTTAATTCGATCAGAAAAGTATTTGTATGCTTGACCTATCCTTCTATTCCCCCAATATTTGGGTCGTTTTAGCTGAGACTCATCTGACATCACAACATACTCATCAATAAGATATACATAGTCATCTTCATTCTGCCCCTGTGACTGCAGAATCATACGAGGATTCTTACCAGATGTAATCATGAACTTTAGCGCCATGCAATCAAAATCGTTATCCACCAATGTGATTCTGGACAATGCATTGTATAATGCACACAATAGAATCGATAGGGAAGTCATACGCTGCTGGCCATCAATCAATTCCAACTTAGGTTCAAGCGAATCCTCAGTATTGCTAATGGCTATAATAGTTCCCAGAAAATGAGGACTGTCTTCTGTATCCAGCAATATATCATCATAAAGATCTTCCCACTGCTGTTTTCCCCAAGAGTATTCCCTCTGGTATTTGGGAATTACATATTTTAGTTTAGCATTTTGAGGATCTAATAACTCACGAAGATAATAGTCATTGGCTGAATTGATAATGCTAGTTCCTGCCATAATGATTCCTTTCAGTATATATAAATCAATAATGTCATCAATGTCGACACTATTACACAGGCGGATCAACAGCACTGGAGGGATCTACGGATTCGGCGTTGAGTGTGCAGAAGATGATTTCGGGGTTCTCCGAAGTCGAAGCGCAGGTCATCGACTTACCGTCCGCGGGAATCATGGGAAGCATCGACCGCGTGTAATCGGTTCCCGGAGGATCCCGGTACATTCGACCCAAGGAGGTGATCTTCTGGTAGAAGATATCCGGGTCCGAGGCACCTATGGCACCGCCGACACATGTCATGGCCTGCCGTGCATTGTCGCTCGTGGAATCATAAGTAAACTGCATAGCCTGCTCGAGCATTATCGCAACCGGTGTATCGTACGTGGATTCGGTGTAATCATCCCGCGCCCGAACATCCAGCTCTCCCCCGCACTGTGTAATGATGTTCGATAACGCGGGATTATTCTTCTGCCAACTCACTACATTGGAATCACCATCTGAAGCCACATCTGATGAATCGGACTGGCTCTGGCTGTTGTCATATTCCTGAGTCGTATCCCAATTGGATTGGGCCTGTGAATCACGGTATTGCGTATGCGAGCCAGCACTGATTCCAGAGTCGTCGTGCGTATTGGCTCGCGTAATCGCATATAACGATGCAACGACGGCTACAGCAAGTAAAATCGTCATGATGAGGGACAACATCCTCATTGTCTTCAGATGATTCTCATCAGTCTCCGGTGAGTACTGCTCGTCCATTAGATACTCCCTATAAACGTCTGCTCAAGTCCTCGCGCAAACCTCGCAATTCCTTGGTTTGGCGTCTTGATTCGAATGCCTGACTGACCTGGGCGACTGCGGAAACAGTCAGCGCAGTCGTCTGCTTTCGGGCTTCCTGAACTTTCTCGCGCTCGAACTGTTCCATCCGCTGCCGATGATCGTAGCTCTCCCACAGATTTACCGCAGTATTAAAATCCGAAGCCCGACCGCACATCAGCATCTGCAGCATGTACGCACTGGCTTCGGCATTGCGGCATGTAATGGGGAATCGCAGTAAATCCGTCTGCATCGACTTACGGATTTCCTCAATGGAATGCTCATCTGCAGCGATGGCAGGATAGAGCGCACTGACGACGTTTTCGATGTTGGATTGATACACCTGCCGCTGCCTGAAACCAAGTATGAGCAGAATGAGTCCGATCAGGCATGCGACTAGGGCGATGATGGGAGCGGTACGATCCCACGATGCGGATGCCAGAGCGAACAACAGAGCCCCGGCACAGAACAGGCCGGAGAGCAGGAAGCAGCCCAATCCGGCATAGTATTCGGTGTTGTTGCGCTTCATCACACCGTAAGCGGATCGAATGCCATGCTCAAGGTCGCTAATCTGTACGAATTTCTCATTCAAAGGTTGGAGTAATTCAATAAGCTCAGCCGCCGATAGCTGCCCCAATGTCAGCGTATGTGGCCCCGCATGCGCGGCAGAGGTCGCGGAAGCGGCATCCCGATGCGGCGTGTCGCTCTTCATCTGCGATCGGGCATTCGACTCTGGCACGGGCCCAGATTCAGGTACAGAATGAGATTCAGTTTCAGGATCAACACATTTCGTGCCGCATCGTATGCAGAATGCGGCATCATCAGGCAATTGCTTTCCACAACGACGGCAGAACATCATCTATAGACCTCACGTCTCCGCGCAACAACAGCAGTTCTCATTACGATCCGTTGCCTTCCCATGCCCTCATAATACCGTTATCAGCCATGCACAACCTCGGATATATCTGTCATGAATCATTCATCCACCATATGCCACCAATGCTGCAGTCGGTAGATATCTACTGGCCATAAACAATAGACAGCGACGATGCATAACGTGTGAGTCTTCGACTGGTGCAGGTGGTTTGTGCTTTATTTACAGCCCCTAACGTACCTGTAGGTACAGCACAATCCACCTGCGTGGACTATCCGAAGGGCACACCACGTCTGCGGAAGAAAGGGACTCCACGTGTGAGAGCCTTGCCGGTCACGGATATGTCCTGATTCCCTCGCGAATGTGGATAACCCGGGAAGCTGGAACCACATACCTCAATATGACTCGACAAGCCGTGTCAACGCCGTTTAGCTTCAAGTCGGGGGCACCCGGCCGAGGCACACGACAAAGGAGTTGATGCAAATGAACTTGCCAAGTAGACTTGTTCCTATCGATGATGGTGATCCGCTGATCATCCCATCGGCGCACAGAGAACACAAACACGGGGAACCTCCCATTGCTGATAGCGACATCCTGCACGTATACCGATATGGAATCGAAGTCGATATCAACAACAAACGGGTTCCTCCCACACATGTGCTGATAGGCACCGGGGCGTCAGGCGCGGTTCTCTATGAGATCGGCGTCATCGAACGCGAATGGGTGCCGGGAGTGCATGAGCACATCATTGTGCACGCCATGAGAGCACGGCTGACGTATGAGATGAAATGGATGACGATGCAGTACCGGAAAGGCGACCCGTTATGAAATTCGAAGATTATCCGGCTGACATGCAGGCGGAGCTGATGGCACTGGGCGATTCAGCCGCGGATGCCATCGAAACGCAGGATGCCCCCATGGATGGCGATCCGGAAAACGACCCGAACTTCTCGCCTGAACTGGAACTGAGCCGACTGCTGAATCGGCGTCGGGCGGAATTGGAGGCCATCGATGCGCAAATTACACGAATGGTGTTGCTGATGCACCGGAACGGGCAATCGTGGGAGGCCATCGGTCGCAAACTCAATATCACTGGCGAGGCGACCAGACTACGGTACGCGAAATTGGAAAGGAAGTAGCGACTAGGCGCCACTTATACCCTATGCCCCGCACATCACCCATGGAGAGTAATGGAGAGAAGGCGAGGCATCCTATCAACCCTTGCGGTTAGGTCAGTCAACGAGGACCGGGGTCGGGGTCGAGGGAATGGCGTGCGCTGGCTCGGTTCCGGCAACCATCGAGTCGGTTCCGGCCGAAACCACATCGGTCACGACTGCCGTCGAACCGGGCGCAATAGTCGAATCGGACGGCGCGACCGACGCATCAGACGAGCCGGTGTCCATCCCGGCGGAAGCTACAGGCTGCTCAGCGTGACGGGCGCGCATGGCGTCAAGGGCACGCGCCAAATCGACCGGGTAATGGGATTCGACGGTGGTCCACACGCGGGTGCGCGGGTGACGGAACTCGAGTTTCATGGCGTGCAGCCATTGGCGGTCGAGGCCGAGCGCCTCGGAGAGCACGGGATTGGCGCCGTACATCGGGTCGCCGCACAGCGGATGGCCAATCGAGGAGAAATGCACGCGAATCTGATGCGTGCGACCGGTCTCGAGGTTCACGGAAACGAGCGTGGCCTCATGGCCGAACCGTTCAAGCACATCCCAGTGCGTCACAGCCGGTTTGCCAGCAGGCGTGACGCAGAATCGGAAATCGGAAACCTTGGCACGACCGATCGGCGCTTCGATGGTGGCCTTGTCCTGCTTGAGCGAGCCCTGCACGAGCGCGTGATAGGTCTTCCGGACCTCATGCTCGGCGAACTGGCGCCGCATTTCGGTATACGCCAAATCGGACTTGCATACGAGCATCAGCCCCGACGTGCCCACGTCCAGACGGGACACGATGCCCTCACGGCCCGCAGCGCCGTATGAGGTGATATGCACACCGCGGTCGCGCAGGGATCCAAGTACGGTGGGACCGGTCCAGCCGACGGAGGCATGGGCGGCCACGCCTACCGGCTTGTCCACCACCACGATGTCGTCATCCTCGTACACCACGGCCATGTCGTTGGCGATGGGCTCGGGCTGCGCCTGCTCCTCCACCAGATCGAACTCGACCGTCTCCCCCTGCGCAAGCGTGCTGGACCGGGACACGTTCCGATTCAGCACACGCGCTTGGCCGGAGTCGATGAGATCGGCGGCCTTGGACCGGGAGATGCCGAGCATCTTGGCCACGGCGACGTCAAAACGTTTGCCCACCAATGCATCGGGGGCTGGGACCATGCGGCTCATTGCTGGGACGCCGCCTCCGATTCGGCGGAATCGCCCTCGCCGGGCTCAGCGGCCTTTTCGGCCAGATCACCGGCGCTGAACGGCTCACCTTTGAGGATGAGGAGCACCAGCACCACACCGGCCACTACGAGATAGATGTCCGCCACATTGCCCACGGACCAGCCGTAGTTGAGGAAGTCCACCACTTTGCCGTTGAGGAAACCGTCGGCGTACATCACACGGTCGATGAGGTTGCCGAACGCCCCCGCGAAGGAGAAGGACAGCACCACCGTCCATTTCATGGAAATCGTGCGTATTCCGGCCACGACCAGCGCGATGCAGGCCGCCACGGCCAGCAGGCTGATCACCCATGTGGCGCCGGAACCGAACCCCAAAGACGCGCCGGGATTGCGCACCAGCGTCAGCGACAGCAACCCCGGAATGACACGGACGGTTTGGCCCGCAGCAAGCGCCGCCATGGCCCATGCCTTGGTGAGCTGATCGATGAGCAGTGCGACCGCAGCCACACATGCAAAGACGGCCACGCGCATGCGCAGCCGTCCCTGTTGGTTCGTCATAAGACTAGACCCTGCCTATGCGCGTCAGTTCTGGCGGCCCGAGGTCTGGTCTTCGTAGTTGTTGGACTCGGAGACCTGGGAGACCAGCTGGCCGAGGAACTCGGTGAGGCGGGCGCGGTACTCGGTTTCGAACTGCTTGAGGCTCTGGATGTTGCCCTCGACCACCTTGGACTGGGCCTGCAGGTTGTCGCGCACCTGCTCGGCGTAGGTCTCGGCGGCGGAACGGGTCTTCTTGTCGTACTCGGCGGCACGGCGCTGGACCTCGGCCTCGTAGTTGTCAGCGTCGGTGTGCTGCGTCTTGGAGTAGTTGTCCGCATCCTGACGGGTCTTGACAGAGTAGGCGTCGGCCTCGGAACGCACGTTCTGGGAGTAGGTCTCGGCGTCCGCGTGCGTCTTGTCGCGGTAGGCGTCGGCCTCGGAACGGGTACGGTCGGAGTACGTGTCGGCGTCGGAACGGGTACGGCTGGAGTAGTCGTCGGCCTCTGCGCGGGTGCGGTCGGAGTAGTTGTTGGCCTTGGTGACGAGGTCCTCGTACTTGTTCTGGGCGGCCTCGTTGATTTCCTTGGCCTTGTTCTTGCCCTTCTCGACGTACTGGTCGTGCAGCTGCATGGCCAGCGTGAGCATGGCGGTGGCACGCTCGGGCTCGGTGCCCGGCATGGAGGCGGCGCCGGCGATCTTCTGCAGGGAGCCGGTCTCGGTGCTCGGCTCGACCTTGGAGACCTGATCGCGCAGCTGGTTCTCGCGCTGCTTGGCCTCTTCGAGCTGACGGGACAGATCCTGAATCTGCGCAGCCTGCTGCTGGGCCACGGCGGCCTGCTGCTGGGCGGCCGCGAACTTGCGGGACAGCTCCTCGGCGGAGGCACGGTACTTGTCGCGCTCCTGCTGGATGGCGGCGATCTGCTGGCCGACGGCCTCCTGATTGCCGGACGCCTGGGCGGCCTGCGCGGTCAGCTGGTCGATCTGCGCGTTGAGCTGGTCGACTTGGCCCTTGAGCTGCTCGTTCTGGGAGGACAGGGCACGGTTGGACTCCTCGGCCTCGCTGAGCTTGGTGGCGGCCAGCTGGGCGGCCTGCTCGCCGTGGGACTGCGCGGACTGCTGAGCCTCGGTGGCGGCCTTCTTCAGATTCTCGTTCTCATTCTGAAGCTGCTGCACCTGGCCGGACAGCTCGGAAATCTTGTTGTTGAGGCTGGTCACATCCGGGCCAAGCGCCTGGGTGGACTGGTTGCCGGCTACCGCCTGACGTCCCAGAGCCTCTACCGTTTCCGTGACCTGATCGAGGAAGTCGTCAACCTCGTCGACATCGTAACCTTCCTTGAATCGAACGGTCTGGAAGGTATGCTCCCTAATATCCTTCGGCGTCAACAGAGCCATAAATCTTGCACCTCGCTTTGGGGCAGTGCCCTCGCTTACGTTGGTATCATTCACGATGCTATCACGACCCCGGCTGTTCATGGCATGTGGCACGACATTATGACGTAGAAAGATAAAGAAAAACCGGGAAACGGCCTCACGCCGCTCCCGGCTCACGCTTCCGGTCCAGGGTATCGATGCACGCCCGCGCGCCGCCCGATCGCGGCATCTGTCAGAAGATGATGCGGACCACCGTCTCCAACACGACCAGCAGGAAGTACAGCACGATGAAGCTGACATCCAGATACATGCCGCCAAGCGGCAGCGGGCGGATGTAGCGACGTAGCCAGCGCAACGGCGGTTCGGTGATGGTGTAGACCGCGTTGATGAGCTGGGCCACCACTCCTCGCGGATACCAGTTGCGCGCGAGCAGCGAGACCCAGTCGAGAATCATTCGGATGAACAGTACGGTGATGTATGCGTTGATCAGCCATGCGAGAATGCGGCCGATCAGGGCGAAAGTCAAGGACAACATGACGTCCAGCCTAACAAGCGGCGATGAAATGTTCGCTGGGGGCCGCATATGCGAAAGCCGACTCCTCGCTGGGAGTCGGCTGATTGGGATGCCGGAGCCAGGCGATTTCGATCAGTCCGCGAAAAGATCGTGCGCGGACGCGGGGGCCACCGGCTCCTCGACCTTGATGTTCACCTGGGCCGGGCTGAGTAGGAACACGCGCGGGGTGACGCGTTCCAGCGAACCGCGCACGCCGAACACCACGCCCGCGGAGAAGTCCACGATGCGGTAGGCCACCGCTTCGGAGACGCCGGTGAGGTTCAGGACCACCGGTACGCCGTCGCGCAGGGCGCGGCCCACCAATTGGGCGTCCTCATAGGACTTCGGATGGATGGTGGTGATGCGGTTGACCTTGCCGACGGGGAACTGCTTGGTCGATGACGAGGCGGGCGCGCTGGACGCGGCGGGCATCGGCGTCACCGTATGGTCGGAGTCGAAGGTCGCCTTGGGGGCGGGCTGGGCCGTCTCCTCCTCGTCGATGTAATCGTCGTCATCGTCCACCACGTCGGTCATGCCCAGATAGGACATGGCATTCTTCATGAAGCCAGCCATGGTTCACATCCTTTCAGCGCAGGAAGTCGGGGATGTCGAGGTCGCCGGCCGGATCGCTGGCGGGAATGCTCGGCGTCACCGTGGTCGGGTTGTCGAACGGCAGCGACGTCGGATTGGCGGCCGGCGTGTAGGCGGGCTGCTGCGGCTGCTGGACCGCCGGACGCTGCGGCTGGGCTGCGGGCTGCTGCTGGGGGGCTGCAGCCGGGGTGGAGGCCGCCTGACGGGAGACCGGCGGGTGGCTCAGTACGCTGGTGGGCACCACGGAGTTCACCACGGACTGGTCCTGCGCCACGTCCTGCGCAGAGACCGGGTCGAAGCCGGCCGCGATGACGGTGACGCGCACCTCGTCGCCATAGGCGTCGTCGAGGGCGAGACCCCAGATGATCTGCGCCTCGGGGTGGATGGCCTTGCGCACCAGTTCGGTGGCCGCGGAGGCCTCCTGCAGCTTCAGGTCGGTCGGGCCGGCGATGTTGATGAGCGCGCCGTGGGCGCCCTCGATGCTCTCCTCGAGCAGCGGGGAGCTGATGGCGATCTCGGCGGCCTGGGTGGCGCGGTCCTCGCCCCGCGCCGAGCCGATGCCGAACAGTGCGGTACCGGCGCCGCGCAGGATGGAGTTCACGTCGGAGAAATCGACGTGGATGTACGAGTTCATGGAAATCAGGTCAGTGATGCCCTGCACGCCGGCAAGCAATGCGGTGTCGGCGGTCTTGAACGCCTCGATGATGCCGATGGAACGGTCGGACAGCTCCAGCAGTCGGTCGTTCGGGATGACGATCAGGGCATCGACCTCCTTGCGGAGGTTCTCGATGCCGTAATCGGCCGAAGCGGCGCGCTGCGGGCCCTCGAAGCTGAACGGACGGGTGACGACCGCGATGGTGAGGGCACCCTGCTGGTGGGCCGCACGGGCCACGATCGGGCTGGCGCCGGTACCGGTGCCGCCGCCCTCGCCGCAGGTGACGAACACCATGTCGGCGCCCTTGAGGGACTCCTCGATGTCCGACTGGTGATCCTGAGCGGCCTTCGCGCCCTTCTCCGGGTCGGCGCCGGCGCCGAGACCACGGCTGGACTGGTCAGACAGAGAGATCTTCACATCCGCATCGGAGCGCAGAAGATCCTTCGCATCGGTGTTCACCGCCACAAATTCAACGTTCTGCAAGCCTTCGGCAATCATGCGGTTGACGGCGTTTCCGCCGGCTCCACCGACGCCGACGACCTTGATATTGGTCTTGTCGTTGAACTCTGTTTGCGCGATCTCGCTCACGTTTGGCTCCTGTCACTTCACGGTTACACCCAAGAGTAGCGCAAACAGGCTACTCCGTGAGGGAAATTCACACGCCCAAGCGCGCGTGTTGTGTGGATATTTCTGCTTTTGCGGCCACCGTCCGTCCGGCGGCGGTGCTATGGGAGTCCGACATGCGGACCTCCGATCAGTAGCTGGCGTCCATCGGGTCGTCGCCGAACAGGGTTTCGCGCTCCTCGTGCGTGGTGGTGCGCGACTCAAGCCAGCCGTAGGGCAGGTGGACCTTTTTGGCGAACCGTACGCGGCCGCGCGGCTTGTCCACCACGCGCGGCGGGTACTCGATGCCGGGGTCGAGCCGGCCGATCTCGCGATCCACGTCCGCCAGGCTCTCGCATTCCATGAACGCCTTGCGCGTGGAACCGCCCACCGGGAAGCCCTTGAGATACCAAGCGATATGTTTGCGCAGGTCGTGGACCGCCATCGTCTCATCGCCGTCGTAGAACTCGGTGAGCAGTTCGGCGTGACGGCGGATGATACGGCACACCTCGCCCAGATTCGGGTTGAGGCGTTCGGGGTTGCCGGCGAAGGCGTTCTTGATGTTGGCGAACAGCCACGGACGGCCCTGACAGCCACGACCGATGGCCACGCCATCGCATCCGGTCTCGCGCACCATGGCCAGCGCATCCTCCGCACCCCAGATGTCGCCGTTGCCGAACACCGGGATGTCCAGATGCTCCTTGAGCTCGCCGATGCGTGACCAGTCGGAATGCCCTCCGTAGTATTCGGCGGTGGTCCTGGCGTGCAGCGTCACCGCGGCACACCCCTCCTCCTGGGCGATGCGCCCGGCTTCGAGGAAGGTCTCATGCGCATGGTCGATGCCCACGCGGATCTTGGCGGTGACCGGGATGCCCGCCGGATCGCACACAGCCACCACGCGATGGATGAGGTCGGTGAAGATGTCAGTCTTCCACGGCAGCGCCGATCCGCCTCCTCGACGCGTGACCTTGGGCACCGGACAACCGAAGTTGAGGTCCACATGGTCGGCCATACCCTCGTCCACCACGATTTTCGCGGCCTGTTCGACGATGGAGGGGTTCACGCCGTACAGCTGCAACGAACGGATCTTCTCGCTGGGTGCGAAGTGGCACAGGCGCAGCGCCTTGGGATTGCGAGCCACGAGCGCGCGTGCGGTAATCATCTCCGCGACGTAAAGGCCATCCGGACCATACTCCTCGCAAATCACGCGGAACGGCCAGTTGGTCACGCCCGCCATCGGCGAGAGCACAACCGGCGTGGGCACGGTGATGTGCCCCAGCCGCACCGGCGCGATGGCCACCGGCCCGTCCGGCAGGCCGGCCTGCGCGTCCGTGCGCGGGTCGAGATTGTCGGTCTCATGAGGTGCGGTAAGGATGGTTTCGCTGGTGTTGCTCACTGTCGCGGGCCTTCTGTTTGTTGTGGGAAACGTTTTGGGGACACGTAGGCCCCCTGTGACGAGGGGCTGTCATCCGCAGGATGACTGGGGGCGGGACGGCGGAATCGCGCGTCTCTTCCCCACCCGACTTCAGAGGGGGCCGATTACCTTGCCATCCACCGTATGCGGCGGGAGTCCTAGTCAGAGGGGACTCACGACGCTGGCGCGGCGGATGGCGTTTATTCAATCAGTACGGACCAATCAGTCAGACCCATTGGTATGGAACCGACCAATCGGGTCCACCGGTACAGGTTAATCAGTACAGGCCACCGGCCTCGTTGATCTTGACGGAGTCGGGCCAGGGCTCGCCGCCCATCTCGACCGGCTTGAGCGGTACGCGGGTGCGCTTCTCGCCGATGCGGGCGGAGACGTAGTCGGCGACCTTGTCCAGGGAGACGCGCTCCTGGGCCATGGTGTCACGCTCACGGATGGTCACGGCGTGGTCCTCGAGGGTGTCGAAGTCCACGGTGATGCACAGCGGGGTGCCGATCTCGTCCTGACGACGGTAACGACGGCCGATGGCGCCGGCCTCGTCGTAGTCGATCATCCACTCGTTGAAGCGCAGGTCGGCGGCCAGGTTCTGGGCCACCTCCTGCAGCTCGGGCTTCTTGGAGAGCGGCAGCACGGCGGCCTTGATCGGGGACAGGCGCGGGTCGAGACGCAGCACGGTGCGCTTGTCCACGCCGCCCTTGGTGTTCGGGGCCTCGTCCACATCGTAGGCGTCCACGAGGAAGCACATGAGGGAGCGGGTCAGGCCGGCGGCGGGCTCAATGACGTACGGGATGTACTTCTCGCCGGTGGCCTGGTTGAAGTAGCTCAGATCCTCGCCGGAGTGCTTGGCGTGCGCGGTCAGGTCGAAGTCGGTACGGTTCGCCACGCCTTCGAGCTCACCCCAGTCGGAACCCTGGAAGCCGAACTTGTATTCGATGTCCACTGTGCGCTTGGAGTAGTGGGCCAGCTTCTCCTTCGGATGCTCGTAGTGGCGCAGGTTCTCGGGCTTGACACCGAGGTCCAGATACCACTGGGTGCGGGCGTCGATCCAGTACTGGTGCCATTCCTCGTCGGTGCCGGGCTTGACGAAGAACTCCATCTCCATCTGCTCGAACTCACGGGTGCGGAAGATGAAGTTGCCGGGCGTGATCTCGTTGCGGAAGGACTTGCCCATGTTGGCGATGCCGAACGGCGGCTTGGAGCGCGAGGAGGTCATCACGTTCTTGAAGTCCACGAAGATGCCCTGCGCGGTCTCCGGACGCAGGTAGTGCAGCGAGTTCTCGTCCTCGACGGGGCCAAGATGCGTGCGCAGCATCATGTTGAAGTCGCGCGGCTCGGTCCACTGGCCACGGGTGCCGCAGTTCGGGCAGACGACGTCCTTGAGGCCGTTCTCCGGCAGCTTGTCGCCATGCTTCTCGGCGTAGGACTCCTCGAGCTTGTCGGCGCGGTTGCGCTTGTGGCAGCTGAGGCACTCGACGAGCGGATCGTTGAACACGCTCACATGACCGGAGGCCACCCACACCTCGGGAGGCAGGATGATGGAGGTGTCGACGCCGACCACGTCAGGGCGGGTGACGACCATCGAACGCCACCATTCGCGCTTGATATTGTCCTTCAGCGCGACGCCGAGCGGACCGTAATCCCAAGCGGAACGGGTGCCGCCGTAGATCTCGCCGGCGGGGAACACGAAGCCGCGACGCTTCGCAAGGGATACGACTTCATCGAGTTTGGATTGAGCCACAATGCACCTTCTGGTTTGAACGGTTTGGGGACTTTGGTTACAACCGCTTCAGGATAGCGGCATACGGTGACAGGCCGGGCCCTCATGTCCGCCTCTATCCGGCAGGACGCGGACCCGATCTAATCGTCATACTCATCGCCGCAGCAGCATCGCCGTAGTATCGCCGCAGCATCGCCGGATCACGCCGCACACCAATTCGGCGCGGGACGCACGTCTCCATCACCGCCGCAGCCGACCCACAACCGCAGATGAACAATCGGCGTATTCCATCTCAACACGTCATTGCGCACGGCTCACGTCGCATATCCTCAAAGCAGGGGTATTGAGGGGTTCGGGAAGGGTATGGCATGGGCGCGGCGCGGCATCTGCAACAGCATATGAAACGGTCCTCGATGCGTCTCGTTTGCGCGCTCGTGGCCGTCGCGGTGATCTGCTGCACGGCCTTCGTTTCGGCCGGATATCGGTTGGGCGTAGTACATAATCAACGCATTCAGGCGCTGGCCCAGTGCAATGCGGCTCGATCGGCCCTCTCCCGGAACCTGAAGACGTTGCGCAACGCCTCCCTTCTGTCGGACGATGTCGCACCGGTCGAGGCGAACATCAAAGCGGCGTTCGCCGGCAACCCCGCACTCACGGATTTCGAAAGCAGCCGCGCGCATGCGGCGACGCTGCTGGCAGAACCGTCACGGCAATGCCCTGCGAACGGTTCGATTCCGGAGCTGTCCATGCTGACCACGACGCTGCGCGGCCGGGCGCAGACCGTACGCTCGCACGCGCGCGAACTCACCCAGGCCAGCGACAAGGTCGCGAATCTGACGAACGCGGGACCGCGCCGCACCCTGGCCACGGCCATCTCGCAGGCGCAGTGGTGGGTGGATTTCACCGCGGGGCAGGTCAGCGACGAATCGACCAGAATCGCCCTGAGCGAGGCCATCGGCAACGCGCGCAACCTGTTGGACGGCAACGGCATCGTCATGGATAGGCAACCATATATGCAGCAGGTCGCCGCCCTGAACGCCGCGATGGATGCCGTGGCGGTCTCGCATAACGCGAAGCTCGGCGTGGACTGCTCGAAGGTCGCCTGCGTGGCGCTGACCTTCGACGACGGGCCGAACGCCAAGAACACGCCCGTCGTCATCGATGTGCTGCGACGCACGAAGACGACGGCCACGTTCTTCACCGTCGGCGAGCATGTCGCGAAGCCGGACGAGGGCAAGCTCACCGTCTCGCTCACGCGCGCGGGCTACCCGATCGGGAACCATTCATGGAGCCATGCGAATCTGGCCACTCTCGGTGACACGGACCTGACCGCGCAGCTGCAACGCACCAACGATGAGATTGAGCAGACGACGGGCTACGCCCCCCTGATGATCCGCCCGCCCTACAGCAGTTGGAATGATGCCGTGCGCCAGCGGGCCATCGCGATGAACGCGGCGATCATCAACTACGACACCATCGGCGTGGATTGGGCGCGCACGGCCCCGCAGGTGCGCGCCAATGTAGGGCGATGGACCAAGCCGGGATCGATCATCCTGCTGCACGACCCGCAGGACAGCACCGCGCAATCCATCGAATCGATCATCACCGATCTCAAGGCGCGCGGTTTCGTGTTCGTCACCATCCCGCAACTGCTTGGCGGGCTTCCCAAACCGGGGTGGGTCTACTACTCACGCACCGGGTATCTGACACCCGATCAGCCTTGGACCGATTCGTCCTACTTCACCGCCGAGTGGTGAGATTAGGACGTTCAGCGGCAACGACGGGTCAGCGGCTGCCAGGGGTCGAGTTCGACGGGCTCTGCCTTGGTGAGGTCGAGGGTGGCCTGGTCAAGCACGTCCTTGCGGATGATGAGTTCGGTGACGAACTGGTCGAACCAAGCGTCCGAGGCCACGTAGTAGCCATCCTTGCCGTTGTCCTTGCCCCAGCTGTTCTCGATCTTCCAACGGTCAGGACGGCCGTCGGCATCGAGGTTCACGCCGGTGAAGGTCATGGCGTGGTTGCTCGGACGATCGCCGTATTCGAGGCCGTCGGCCTTGTCGAACGTGAATTCGGTGCCGAAGAGCTGATCCACACGCACGGTGTCGCGGTCGAAGACGCCCTCGCCCCTCAAGGAAAACTGCATGCAGTCGCAGGCGAACCAGATAGGATGGCCGGCGCTGAGCTGGTCGATGGCCGCCTTCTTGAACACGTCGAGCGGCACGTTGACGAACTCCATGTCGCCCGCCTCGATGACGTTCGCCGTGTAGCGGATGCGGTAGCGCTTGCCGAACGGCGTGCGCTTCATCGGCGCGTTGGAGATGGTGACGAAATCGTTCACGTCCACCGGCACGTACTTGCGGTAGAACTCGAGCGGCGTGATGCCGGTCTCGCGGATCTGCCGGCGTTCGTCCTTGCCGGATTCGGTTTGCGTCTTGACGTCGGCCGCCTTGCTGCCATCGTCTTTGCCGTCGCCCTTGGCATCGTTGACGGTGTTGACGTCACTGGTGCCGTCGTTCTTGGTGTCGTCCTTGTCGTCGTCATCCTTGACCCGGGCCAGGAAGTCGAACGTGGCGGGCGGCTCGCCCAGCGCGATCGCGCAGATGCGGTAGACGGTGGCCATGTCCTCGCGCTTGGTTTCGCGCAGGGCCTCCAGCGACGCGCCCGCCTCGTGGCTGCGACGCAGGTCGGCGGCGAATTCGCGCAGCTTGGTGTTGAGGTACTGCTTGAAGGCGTCCGAGTCGCGGGAGTTCGCGGATTCCGGATAGGCGGACTTCGGCACGAGGCCGTACTTGTTCACCAGCGCGGCGAACATCTGCCACCAGCCGCCATCGTCGGACGGCCCGTCGTTGATGACCTCGAAGATGCGGGAGTCGGTGGGTTCGTCCAGCGTGTCCAACACATGCTCGAGATAGGTGTTCGACTTCTCGATGGCATCCCAGAAAAAGAGGTAGGTTTCGGAGAATTCGAAGTCCTCGAGGTTCCAGCGGTGCATGAGCTCGTAGCGCAGCGTATTGAGCGAGGCGAACATCCAGCAGCGGCCGGAGCGTTCCTGATTGGTGATCGATCCCTGCTTGAGCTCGATGGAGAAGTCGCGAGGCAGGCTCCTCAGGCCCCGGTAGTCGGTGGCGGCGGCGAGCACGCCGGCGGAGACTGCGGCGTTGGCGGCCACGAGGTTGACACGGTCGGCGTTGAACGCGCGCGAATAATCCTTGAGATGTGCGACGTCGACTGCGGCAGTGGACTGGTCGGTCATGATGTTCCTCCCGAAAACGTACGGCTCATGCAAACGTCTTCATGGTACTCGCCCCGCGCCGGATTCGACGGTATGCACAAGTAAGCGACCGGCAGAGTCGGGTTGAGACCCGACCCGCGCCGCATTCGGCAGTATGCTACCGGGCCTTGAACAGGCGGAAGAGGCGGGATTCACGAACGGCGAGCACGGCCAGCGCAGTGGCGACGAGGGCGCCGGCGAGCATGGCCGCGGGCGGGCGCACCGCCGCGAGGAACACCGCGGCGGGGTCGGACGGGGAGAGCCGCCAGCACAGCGCGGCGAGCAGGGGCAGGGCCACGGCGATGGAGGCCCCGGAGGTGATCAGCATCTCGCACAACGCGGTGAGCAGCTGGGCCCCTTTGCGCTGCCCGCAGTGCAGCGCGCCCGCGTATTCGAGTCGGCGGCGGCGCACGGCGGCGATGCCGATGACTACGCCGACGGCGAGCGCCGCGACGGGCAGCACGCGGGTCATGCGCGTCTCGTAGAGGCTGGCGGCGCTGTAGCGTCGGTCGTGGCTTTTGTTGAGTTGGGTGACGCCGGGCAGGGTATTGGCATCGGCTACGCCGGACATGGCGGTCTCGTTGAGCAGCAGGTCGAGTGCGTCGGTCTGCGGCCATTGCTTCGCCCAGCATTCGGCGAATGGTTTGGCGCTGGCGGATGCCGGCACGATGAGCGCGTACACGAAGCGGGTGTCGCGCCCGTCGTTGGGCCAGTCGAAGACGCCGGCGACGGGGATGTCACCATGGTCGGTCTCCATCAGGCTCCCCCTGGCCCAGCCGAAATCGTGGGCGAGCGCGGTGGAGACCCATACGCCGCTCGCGTCGGCGGCCGGCTGATTCGCGGAGGAGGAAGCAGGATCGGAAGATGAGGAGTCGGAAGAGGGAGAAGCATCGGACGGTGAGCCATGGCCGGCGGCGGTCGTCGATGATGTCGATGACACCGATGACGCCGATGACGAAATCACCGATGACAACGCGAGCAGTCGAATCATGCCGGCGGTGACCTCATAGGAGCCGATGCTGCGTCCAGGGGTAGAACGAGGTGTGATCTGCTCGCCCTCGCGCATGGCGCCGGATGCGCTGGGTCCTCCTTGTGCCTCGATGAGACGGTCACAGGCGGCTCCGTCGATGGCGGAGACGGGGCTGACGATGGTGGTCACGTCGGCGGCGGCCTCGATGCGGGCCGCTGCGGTGTTCTCCTGCCCGATGATGGTCAGCGCCTCGAAACCGCCGAACAGTGTGCCGGACACGGCCAACGCGAGGAACCAGATGATGGTGCGTGAGGCGCCGGAGGCGATGTTGCGGATCGCCTCGGAGACGATGGATGACAATCTCATGGCCGCTCTCCTTTCGGCGTGGAATCGGCAGTCGGATGTTCGGCCGGCGCATAATCGCCCAGCAAGGAACCGCCCTGCGCGGAATCAGCCAGCGCGGAACCGTCCGGCGCCGGATCGGCCGGCGCGTAGTCAGCGAGGTCGATGACCTGTTGACAGGCATCGCGCGTGTCGCGGTCATGGGTGGCGACGACCACGATCATGCCGTGGCCGGCAAGGTTGCCGAGCACATGACTGACGCTGTGCGCGGTGCGCGTATCCAACTGCGCGGTCGGCTCGTCCACGAGCAGCATGTCGGGCTTCGCGCAGACGGCTCTGGCGAGCATGAGCCGCTGCGCCTCGCCGCCGGAGAGGGCCGCGAACGGACGGTCGGCGGCGTATTCGAGCTCGAACAGCCCCATCGCCTCCAAAGCCTGCGGCTCCGCATCAGCGCGACGCATCCCCTGTGCGAGCAGCGGGAAGACCACATGGTCGAGTGCGGTGCGTTCGGCCACGCCGTACGGGTTCTGGAACACCCAACCCACCCGTCGTACGCCGCCGCGGTCCACGGTGCCGGCCCAAGGCCTCTCCCAACCCGCGAGTATCGACAGCAGTGTGGATTTGCCGCAGCCGGATGGTCCGCAGATGGCCACGGTCCGCCCCGCCTCGAGCGTGAACGATAGGTGTTCGAACAGCACGTCGGTGCCGGGGAACCGGTGCGCGAGACCCTCCCCCACCACCCGCATCGGCGAGGCGGCGGGGGAAATCTCGGCCGTGGATGCCGACTTCGCGGTCGCCGCTTTTCCACGCCGTCCCCCACGAATCAGGAACATGTCGCACCTGCAATCGCACTGCCGAGGGAGACGCGGGACGGCGTTTCGGATTGTGCCTGCGCCGTCGCGCCACCCGCGGATTCGTCTCCGGCCGTCTGCCCATCGGCGGCATCCCCCGTCTGCCGGCCCGCCGCAGTCCTCTCATCTCCCAGCCGTATGAGGCTCACGCCGAGGTCCGCGCCGATGATGGTCACCGGCATCGTCCTGCCATCGGATGCGATGCATCCGCGGTCCCCCTTGACGCCGAACACGGCGGCCGCCGGCACGCGCAGCACGTCCACGGGCGTGGCGAGCGCCACCGTGGCGTCCACGCCCTGGGTGAGGTCGGCGCCCTGCTGCGCCCACTGGAACTCCCGCGAGGCCGTGACGCGTGCGCAGAACTCGGGGTCGTCGATCACCGTGGCACCGGCCTTGAGCACACCCTGCTCGCCGAACACGGTGATCGTCTGGTCGGCGGCGTTGGGTGTGCCGTTCTTCACGGTAAGCGAGGTGATGGCACCGGGGATTTCGGCGATCGGCGATGCTGCGGCCACCATCGTGCCGGTCGCCGCCTGCCATGAGGAGGCCGTTGCGCCGTCCTGCGGCAGCCAGATCACGTCCGCAAGCGGCAACGCGCCGTCCGAACGGACGCCGAGGTTGCCGAACAGGGCGACGACCGCCCAGTAGGTGAGGCTGGAGTACTGGTCGGATTCGGGATTGGCGTTGTAGCTAAGCCGCGTCAGTTCGGCGTTGAGCGCGCGCACGTCCTCGCCCGTGTCACCAGGCGCGAGATCGCGGTAGAGCGGGCTTTCGGTGGCGAGCGTCACGATGGGCCGGCCGTCGACCTCGAGCGCGGCGGTGCCGGAATGCAGTCCTCCGGCGGAGTGATCGGCGGTCACCGTGCCGGAGGTGTTGATGAGCACCTTGCGCGGCGCGGATACCGTGGGGACCACGGTGATCTGCCGTTTCGCGTCGTACTGCTGGGTGGTGACGGGTGCGCTGGTGATCTCGCCGGCGCGGGCCAGCACCGCCGGATGCCGGTCGGGCAGCAGGAACGCGCAGGCTCCCACGCTGATCGCCGCGGTCAGGATGATCGCCAGCAGCAGCCAAGTGACAGAGACGCGCCCGCGCCGCCTGTCGCCAACGCCAAATCCGCTGCCACCACCGCCGTTTCGACTTGATTGTCTCGCCATGACAAGGTCCCCCCTTCCGGTTCACCGTCCCGCACGTCTCCACTGCCGTTTCGGGTACTGCCATGGTCCCACCGGTCTGCGCGCAAAGTCAGGCGAAGGTCAGGCATGCGCTTCCTAGAATGGGACGTACGGATTGGATTGACGGGGTGCGAATCGCCCGCAAGTCCATGAATCCGAGTCCATGGATGTACGGACTCGGATCTGGACCCGGTTCTGGACGCAGTTCCACGAATGCACACCGATGGGTCCGATCCCGACGGATGCGCGACGGATGCGCATGGTTCTCGACGAAGGCACGGGCTTTCAACGAGGATACCTTGCGGTGGTGGGCGTCGCGCACGAGGTACACGAACGATGCGTACGGTAAACAAGGGGGTTTCGATGGCATGGTTGAACGGAAGGCCGCGCATCGCAGCGGCCGTGATGCTGACGCTGGCGTTGGCCGTGGGGCTGACGGGGTGCACGCTCCCGGGAACGCCCGGCGACGGGAAGGCCGAGACGTCGAACACCGCCGGAACCGGCGATGCGTCCGCGCAGGAGGGCCCGGCGTCCACGTTGTATGAGGCGGACGAGAACGGCCGTCTGGCGAGCTCGCTGCCCGCATACATCGACGAGGTGCTCAGCGATCCGTACGTGGACGACTACGAGCGTCCCATCCTCGAGCAGGCCAAGAAGGAGGGGCGGGTCTCCACCGCCGCGTATGAGAAGGTCTGGTCGGACTACAAGACCTGCATGGTCGACCGCGGATTCAAGGAGCCGAAGCTCGAACGGTTCCCGAACGGCATGATGGACATCATGAGCCACATGCCGGGCACCGACGCGCAGGAGGAGGCATGGCAGGACGCCTACGCCGACTGCTATCTGCGATTCGATCATGTGCAGCGGCTGTACGGGCAGCAGCAGGGCAACCCGAATCTCTATGCGAATGTGGAGGAGGCGGTCGTCGACTGCATGAAACGCGAGGGCGTGGTGCCCGCAAGCTATACGGTCAAGGACTTCAATGACGGGTATACCCTGCTCCAAACGGAAGGCTTCACGGATGCAAAGGACAAGCTCGGCTACGACTTCGACGACTCGCGCGTGCGCGGCTGCAAGGCGGCGCAGGGCTGGTCGTCAAGCAGCACCGACGACCCCGTGGAGTACATCTGGTAGAGGCCGGCATATCGGCAATCGGGGCAATCAGTGCGGGAAACCGACACGGGGAATGACCGGATCGTGAGGCGGCGGAAGATGGCGGGGATACTGATCGTCGAGGACAACACAGGCATGGCCGCCTCGCTCGACGACGCGCTGCGGCATGAGGGGTACCGCACTTGGACGGCCGGGACCGGCGTCGAGGCGCTGGAGTTGCTCGCCGCGCACCGGGAGGACATCGACATCGTGCTGCTCGACCGCGATCTGCCCGTCATGTCCGGCGACACGGTGATGACGACGATCCGTTCGATGGGCATCGACGTGAGCGTGCTCATGGTCACCGCCTCCGGCAGCCTCGAGGACCGCGTGGAGGGGCTGGACCTCGGCGCGGACGACTATCTGGCCAAGCCGTTCGCTTTCCGGGAGCTGTCGGCCCGCATCCGCGCGTTGCTGCGGCACGATTCGCGCCATCGCGGGTCGCTTGGCAGCGGCGGGCCCGGCTCGGCACCCGGAACCGGACCCTCCCCGCTCATGATCGATTGCGAACGTCGGCTCGCGTACTGGCATGAGACCCCGCTGGACCTGACGGCCAAGGAATTCGCGGTGCTGCGGCGTCTGGACGAGGCGGACAGCGGATGGGTCGGTCTCGACGAGCTCATCGCCGAGGTCTGGCCGGATGGTTCGGCCAGCACGGGCGCGGCGAAAACCGTCATCTACACGCTGCGGCAGAAGATCGAACGCGCCGGCGGACGCGGGGCCATCGAATCGGCCCGCGGGAAGGGGTACCGGCTGCCATGAGCGAGCACCACGAACGTCGTACGCGACGACGCCTTCGCGTACGGTTGGCTCCCCGCACATTCCGGGGCAAGATCGCGCTGGCCATCGGTCTGTTGGTGGCGGTGTTTCTGGCAATCGCGCTGGCGTTGCAGGCCATGTTCTTCAGCCGCATCTACGACCGGTCGTCCTACCGGTTGTATCAGGTGGCCAAGGGCTCCACGCTGCCCTCGCCCGAGAACGGCGAGCTCTATGTGTCAACCACCGGCTGTTATTACACCAATTACGCGGTGGGCTGCGGGCCGATGACGCCCGGCTCGATCATGGAGATCAGCGATGCGGACATGCGCAAGCCCCTGATGCAGAGCGCCATGTGGTTCTCGCTGGCGCTGTTCGCCGCGTTCGCCGTGCTGGCCATGATCATGGCGTGGCTCATCTCGCGGCGGCTGGCCGGGCGCATCTCGTCGCTGGGCGCTCAGATGCAGCGGCTTGACCCTGCCGAACCGGGTGGGCGCGTGACGCTGGCGGGGTCCGACGAGGTGACCGATCTGGCCGGGGACGTGAACACCATGCTGGAGCGTATCGAGCGCGCGGCGGCCACGCAACGGCAGTTCATCGCGAACGCGTCGCACGAGCTGCGCACGCCGATCGCGGTGATCGAGACCAGTCTGGACGCGCCGCTGAGCCAGGGCCGCTTCCCCGATGATGTGGAGCCCGCAGTGCGGCGCGCGCTCGACGCCGATCGGAACGCCGCCGATCTGGTGGAGGGGCTGTTGGCGCTGTCGCGCGTGCAGAACATGGCGTTGCATCACGGCGACGCGGAGCCGCCGGAGACATCGCTCGGGGATGCGGCGGAACACGCGCTGGATGTCTCGTGGGATGCGATCGAGGCGCGCGGATTGAACGTGCGCACCGACATCGACCGGTCGGTGCGGGTGCGGGCGGACGAGACGATGCTCGCGCTGCTGGTCGGCAATCTCGTGCGCAATGCGGTGGTGCATAACGTGGAGTGCGGGGACATCGCCGTCACTGTGCGTGCGGCAGGCGGCGTAGTGGACGACAGTACGGTGAGTGGCGATACCGCGGACGGTAGCACGGTGAGTGGCAGCACGGTAGACGACGGTACGATGGATGGCTGCGCGGTGGACGGCTGCGCGGAGCTGTTGGTGGAGAACAGCACGGAGACGGGTGCCGATGGCGGGGCCGCCGGCGATGCGACCGTCAACGATGGGTCGGCCGGCAACAATGCCGCGCACGATTCCGGCGAATCCGGCAACCCCGACGAATCCGGTGGCTCCTCCGATGCCGGCCGGCCTTCCGATTCCAGCGATCTGGACGACTTGCTCGTTCCCTTCCACCGAGGCGCGGCCTCACGGTTGGAGAACCGGCCCGGCAATGGATTGGGCCTGTCCATCGTCAAAGAGATCGCGGATTTATACCATGCCGAGCTGCGACTCGCCAGACCCGAAGCAGGCCGATTCGCCGTTTCTGTGCGATTTTGTAACAACCATGTCCATGTTGGGGCATAACGTCGGCAACGTAATGCAGGGGAACCCGTGGGAACGCGGGTTGAGAATGGCCACGGCCTGACCCTTAGAACCTGTTGGTTAAGACCATCGTAGGGAGCAGTGATATGAGCGATGATTCGCACGCATCATGTTGCACGGACGCACACGGTGCGAATGGACACGACCATGACGAGCACGGGCATTGCGCTGATTGCCATTGCGCGAATGCGGGCAATGCCGGCAATGCGAGCAATAGCAATATAGCCACGGCGGGCGCACACGCCGATGACGACGAGCTCGCCTCGCTACGCCACGGCATCGCGCAGGCCGTACGGGATGTGAAGGCCAAGACGCCGCTGGCTCAGTCGTTCACGAACTTCGTGACCATCAATCTGGTGGCCAACGCACAGCTTGCGGCCGGTGGCACGGCTGCCATGAGCTTCCTGCCGGACGACGTGATCGACACGGCCTCCATCTCCGGCGCCGACTACATCAATGTGGGCACTTTGCTGCCCTTCTACGCGGACGCGCTGCCGCAGATCGCGCGTGCCTTCCGCAAATCCGGCCACCCGTGGGTGCTGGACCCGGTGGCGGCGGGCATCGGCCGGACGCGCACCGAGATTCTGCGCGCCTTCCGCGCCACACCGCCGACCATCGTGCGCGGCAACGCCTCCGAAATCATCGCGCTGGCCGATATGTGGGGGCTGAACCAGTCCGACGGCAACAATCCGGAGACCCGTCCCGCCGGCGTCGAGTCGGTGGATGAGGTGGACGCGGCCGTCGAACCGGCGAAGCGACTGGCCCGGTTCCTCACCGCCTCAGCCCCTGCCGGCAAGGCGGCCATGGCCGTCTCGGGCGCGGTGGATCTGGTGACCGACGGCGAGCAGGTCTACCGCTTGCCGGGCGGCAGCGCGCTGATGTCCAAGATCACCGGCGCCGGCTGCTCGTTGGGCGGCGTGACCGCCACGTATCTGGCCGTCGCCGAACCGTTGACCGCAGCCCTTGCGGCAACCCTGCTGTACAACCGCGCGGGCGAGATCGCCGAGGCCAAGGCCGACGGCCCGGGCTCGTTCCAAGTGCATCTACTGGATGCGCTGTGGAATCTCACGCCCGAACAGGTGGCGGAATCGGCGATTGCGGTGCAGTAGACCGTAGCGAGTTGAGAGGGGCGGTCTCTTCTCCGGCCTCGCTACGCGAGTCAGCTCCCTCATCAGAGGGAGCCAAGCCCACCGGTACCCGACTTGCCCATGATCCGCCGGCCAGCCCCTCAGCAGAGGGCGTCAAGACCGAGAAATCCTCACTTCCCCCGCCCACTGATACACAACAAGACTTCCTTAATAACCCAACACCAAGGAACACCAATGAACAACGAATACCCATACGCCTCCATGCGCGACTCGTTCGACCTGTCCGCGTACTTCGTGGTCGGCCCCGAGGACTGCAAGGGCCGCCCGCTCACCGATGTGGTTGATCAGGCCCTGCGCGGCGGCGCAACCTTCATCCAGTTGCGCGCCAAGAAGGCGGACGCCTCCGAACTGACCTCCATGGCCCAAGACATCGCGCAGATCATCGAGGACAACAACAAGTCCGACTCCGTGGCCTTCGTGATCGACGACCGCGCGGATGTGGTCTGGCAGGCCCGTCGCAAGGGCATCAAGGTGGACGGCGTGCATATCGGCCAGACCGACATGGAGCCGCGCGAGGCCCGCGCCCTGCTCGGCGACGAGGCGATTGTGGGTCTTTCCGCCGAGACCGAAAGCCTCGTCAAGCTCATCAACGAGCTGCCCGACGGCTGCATCGACTACATCGGCGCCGGCCCGCTGCACGTCTCCAAGACCAAGCCCGAGGCTTCGGTCGGCGGCAACGACGGTTCCGGCAAGACGCTGGACGACAAGCAGATCAACACCATCTGCGCGGCCTGCGACTTCCCGGTGGTCGTGGGCGGCGGCGTGACCGCGGCCGACATGACCATGCTGGCGGGCACCAAGGCCGCCGGCTGGTTCGCCGTCTCCGCCATCGCCGGCGCGGACGACCCGGAGGCCGCCACGCGCGCGATGGTCGAGGGATGGAAGGCCGTGCGCGGCGAGAGGAAGCACGGCTACGCCAAGCGCATCGTGACCCACACCCCGGCCGCCGACACGCAGGCCGCGCAGGAGGGCACCGCCCCGGCCGGCGCCGAGGCCACCGAGAAGAAGTTCACCAACGCCAAGGAGGCCAAGGCCGCGCAGAAGCTCGCCAAGCAGCAGCGCGTGGACATTGCCGCCCGCGGCTCCAAGCAGCGCGACAAGGCGCACATCCGCAAGACCAAGCCGGTGCACTTCGAAAACCAGTTCGGCGCTTACGATCTTGAGGTGCCGTACACCGAGATCAAGCTGTCCGACACCCCCGGCGTGGGCCCGAACCCGCCGTTCATCGACTACAACACCGAAGGCCCCAAGTGCGATCCGAAGGAGGGCCTGAAGCCCCTGCGCCTCGACTGGATCAAGGATCGCGGCGACGTCGAGGAGTACGAGGGCCGCCGCCGCAACCTCGAGGACGACGGCAAGCGCGCCATCAAGCGCGGCCGTGCGACGAAGGAATGGCGTGGCCGCACGCACCAGCCGATGCGTGCCAAGGATCACCCGGTGACCCAGATGTGGTACGCCAGCCATGGCATCGTCACCCCTGAGATGAAGTACGTGGCCGAGCGCGAGAACTGCGATGTGGAGCTCGTGCGTTCCGAGCTGGCGGCCGGTCGCGCGGTCATGCCGTGCAACATCAACCACCCGGAGGCCGAGCCGATGATCATCGGGTCCGCCTTCCTCACCAAGCTCAACGCCAACATGGGCAACTCGGCCGTCACCTCGTTCATCGACGAGGAGGTGGAGAAGCTCACTTGGGCAACCAAGTGGGGCGCCGACACCGTGATGGACCTCTCCACCGGCAACGACATCCACACCACCCGTGAGTGGATCCTTCGCAACTCCCCCGTGCCGATCGGCACCGTGCCGATGTACCAGGCGCTCGAGAAGGTCGAGGACGACGCCTCCAAGCTCAGCTGGGAGCTGTTCCGCGACACCGTCATCGAGCAGTGCGAGCAGGGCGTGGACTACATGACCATCCACGCCGGCGTACTGCTGCGTTTCGTGCCGCTGACCGCCAACCGCGTGACCGGCATCGTCTCGCGCGGCGGCTCGATCATGGCCGAATGGTGCCTGCAGCATCATCAGGAGAGCTTCCTGTACACCCACTTCGACGAACTGTGCGACATCTTCGCCAAGTACGACGTCGCCTTCTCGCTCGGCGACGGTTTGCGCCCGGGCTGCCTCGCGGATGCGAACGACGCGGCGCAGCTCGCCGAGCTCATGACGCTGGGCGAGCTCACCCAGCGCGCGTGGGCCAAGGACGTGCAGGTGATGATCGAGGGCCCGGGCCACATCCCGTTCGACACCGTGCGCATGAACATCGAGATGGAGAAGGCGATTTGCAAGGACGCGCCGTTCTACACCCTGGGACCGCTCACCACCGATACCGCGCCGGGCTACGACCACATCACCTCCGCCATCGGCGGCGTGGAGATCGCTCGCTACGGCACCGCCATGCTGTGCTACGTGACCCCGAAGGAGCACCTCGGACTGCCGAACAAGGACGACGTGAAGCAGGGCGTGATCGCCTACAAGATCGCCTGCCACGCAGCCGACATCGCCAAGCACCACCCGCACGCGCAGGATCGCGATCTCGCCATCTCCAAGGCCCGTTTCGAGTTCCGCTGGCTTGACCAGTTCAACCTCTCCTACGACCCGGACACGGCCATCGCCTTCCACGACGACACGCTGCCGGCCGAGCCCGCCAAGATGGCGCACTTCTGCTCGATGTGCGGCCCGAAGTTCTGCTCGATGGCCATCTCGCAGAACATCCGCAAGCAGTTCGGCGGCGCGGCGGCGCAGGAGCAGCTGGTGCAGGACACCCTCGCCGGCAAGATCCCGTCCGCCCAGGAGGCCCGTGGCGCGCTGACCACGCCGGCCGCATCGGCCACCCCGGGAACCGCGAGCGCCGAGGACATCCAAGCCGGCATGGCCGAGATGAGCCGCAAGTTCCAGGAAGGCGGCTCGAAGCTCTACCAGAAGGCGTGAAAACGGCCTAATTCCGTCATTTTTGACTTCTAAGAAAACGCAAGCCATATGTTCCGGAATAGTCCGGTACATATGGCTTGCGTTTTCGCGCAGAAAATACATATGAAGTCCCAATAGCACGGATGTTCTGCGCCCGGGCGATTTCTGGCGATAGCATAACCCCATATCGTGATAGCATGTGAATATACATGTTATCTTGCATGGAGGTTTGACATGGCACCATTAACCGTCCCCGTGGACACCCTCGTCCCCATCAGCCGGTTCGGCAGAGGAACCGCCAGCGCGGAATTCGCGAAGGTCGCCGACAACACTCCCGTCACCGTGCTGCGCAACAACGAACCCGTGTACTTCATCATCAACGAGCACGACTACCGTCATTTCCGCGAACTGGAGGAAGAAGTCAAGCAGCTGCGCGCCGCGGAGGCCCGTCGCCAGGCGACCAACGGCGAGTACACGCACTCCTTCAAGTCGGTCGACGATATGGACGACTACTTCGATGCGCTCTGAACCGCTGACCATCACGACAATCAGGGCCTTCGACCAGGACGCCAAAGCCCTCAAAAAGAAGCACGTCGACCTCAAGCGCATGAAACCAGCCATTCAGGCGATCATTGACGGCGACGTCGATTTGCTGCGCACGAGATACCGGGACCATGCCTTGACCGGGCAATGGGCCGGCTTCCGTGAACTGCACATCGACGCCGACTGGCTATTGGTCTACTTCATCGACGGAGACAGGCTGGTCCTTGTCCTGACCCGAACCGGATCACATGACGACCTGTATTCGGCAAAAACCCCGAAAACACTCATACACGGATACAAAGACGCGGACAGGAAACCGCTCGAAACCTGAGGACAGCATCATCGAACGGCACATGGGGACAATACAGACAGCTATGACCATATGCCGCGTCGTAACGAACCAACCACCCCTCAGACCCACCGGGCCAGCTCCTCTGATAAGGGAAGACGAAAACAAGACCACCGAACTTCCAACGCAGGACATCAAGGAGCGTAATGCACGTATTGCACACAGCTCGCTCGGTACGAAATAACAAATCAGGCGTTTTTTGCGTTTCGTACCGCGACGGCGTTATTGGGCGATTCAGACGGTTCGACGAGAATGGCTTGTTTCCGCGGTTTTCGAATTCGGCAGTGCGGTACGATACAGAATGAAAACGATTGCTTCAGCTATTGTGGCACGCGATTGCGGTACAACAGCCCGAAAACGGTCAATTCGACGAATCGTACCGCAAGCAAAGATGCATGGCGTCAAGACATATCCCGATAGACCAATCTGGTTAAGTTGCTCCAGGCGCGGTAGCATTCCCCAACACGAACCGTCTCGTCCATTCCACCAATAATCACCAGGGGTGGGCAAATAAAGCATGTCCTGCTTCTCTCGTGCCGGCGGCTATCCCTATCGGCCCCAATCCAGCTGAAGGACTATCCTGAGAGACCAACACCAGGACGGACTTCGTCTCGAATCGGCAAGAACACCGATTGCAGACCGACAAGAATGACGAGATCCACGCGCAAAGGAGAGCACATGGCCATATCGCAAGAGGCACTCGACATCATGCATTCGCCCGGAATTTACTTCTGGGACGAGAAGCTCATGTCCACCGCCCAGCAGGAGCAGCGGGACATGCTACACGATATCAACGCCCTCAAGGCGAGCGACCCGCAGCGCGAGCGACTGTTGCGGTCGTTCTTCGCCGAAATGGGCGAGGACGTGTGGATCGAACCGCCCTTCAGCGCCAACTGGGGGCTGAGCACCCATTGGGGCAGCCACACCTACGCGAACTTCAACCTCACGCTGGTGGACGACGGCGAGATCTTCATCGGCGACCATACGATGATCGGCCCGAACGTCACGCTCGTCACCACCGGTCACCCGGTTAGGCCCGATTTGCGCGAACGGGTCGCCCAGTTCTCCGAACCCATCCATATCGGACGCAATGTGTGGATCGGCGCGAACGTGACCGTGCTGCCGGGCGTCACCATCGGTGACAACTCGGTCATCGGCGCCTGCAGTCTGGTGACCCGCGACATCCCCGCCGATTCGGTCGCCTTCGGCTCCCCCTGCCGTGTGGCCCGCCCGATCAACGAGCATGACAACGAGTTTTACTGGCGAGGCCGCCGCCTCCCTGAAGGCCTCTGACGGCCCGCCACCCGAGCGGGCGAGGCCTTACGGTGGCGGCGCGAACGTACAGCCGCCTCACTACGCTCGTGAGATAACCGAAGACCCTATCAAGGAGACGATATGAGCACCACTTTGCCGGCAGTACTTGCGATTTCGGGATCGGACTCGTCCGGCGGCGCCGGCATGCAGGCCGACCTCAAGACCATGCTGGCCTGCGGCGTGTTCGGCATGAGCGCCATCACCGCGCTCACCGCGCAGAACACCACCGGTGTGCGTTCCATTCAGGACACCAAGCCCGAGATTCTGGCCGACCAGATTGACATGGTCTTCGAGGATATCCCCCCGGTGGCCGTGAAGATTGGTATGGTCTCCGCCACCGACATCATCGACGTGATTGCCGACCGTCTGACCGCGCACCACGCGACCAACATCGTGCTTGACCCGGTGATGGTCGCCACCTCCGGCGCGAAGCTCATCAGCGACGACGCCATCGCCGCCCTGACCGGCAAGCTGTTCCCGATGGCCACCGTCGTGACCCCGAACATCCCCGAGGCCGAAGCGCTCACCGACACGCTCATCCACGATCAGGAGGACATGGAGGCCGCCGCTCGCCGTATCGCGGACAGGTTCGGCTGCGCCGCGCTCGTCAAGGGCGGGCATGGCACCGAGGATGCCAACGACGTGCTCGTGGAGACCGACGGCACCGCCACCTGGTTCGATGAGACGCGCGTCGACAACCCGAACACCCATGGCACCGGCTGCACGCTGAGCTCGGCCATCGCCTCCTATCTGGCGCTGGGCGACCCGTTGCCAAAGGCCATCAAGCATGCCAAGAAGTACCTGACCGGCGCGCTCAAGGCGCAGCTGGACCTGGGCCACGGCTCCGGCCCGATGGACCACTTCTGGAAGTACCGCTGAGGTACTGAGAGGAAACCGCGTTGGCTCCCCTGCGTTCCGGGGAGCCAATTCGTTTGAACGTCAATACAGCCGCAATCACGTCCGCCAATGAGCCCGCGACCGGACCCGACTGGACCCGGCCGAACCCACAACCGAAAGGAATACCGACAATGGTTCTTGACCGCAACGCCGTGAAGCAGGAAGTGCCCATCGACCCGGCCACCGGCAAGCCGTATCTCAACACCGTGGCCGCAATCCAGGTCTCGGCCGCCGGCGTCGGCTCCGAGGTCTCGCCGTACGTGGCGCAGGCCATCGAGGTGATCCGAGAATCCGGACTGCCGCAGGAGACCAACGCCCTGTTCACCAACGTCGAAGGCGATCTGGACGACGTGCTCAAAGTGGCCGGCGAGGCCGCCAAGAAGCTCGCCGAACAGGGCTACCGCACCTCGCTCGTGCTGCACATGGACATTCGCCCCGGCTTCTCCGGACAGCTCACCGAAAAACCGAAGCTTGTGGACGAGATTCTCGCCAAGCGTTCCTAGTGGCCGGCGGCCATCGGCTCGTCGTTCGGTCATCATCCGACCCTGCGCGCGTTCACATTGTGACCTCGAGTAGGTGCTTCGGCGATACGCACCTATAGTACTGCCTATCGCAAGTGGGCAATCTCACAACGATTGCCCATAATCGGTGGATTCAAGACGCCGTCACCGGCCGTCGCCCATCCCACACAATGGGAGGACGAACAGGCACGGCACGGGTCAAGAGTTCGCCCGTCGGCAACGGAACATTGAGCGGTCGCCAACGGGCAGGATGTAGAAGAGGCGCTCATTATGACTGCTGCCGAACAGCAGATTTCCGGCAATGCCACGGCAATGGATACCGCGCAGGGGCGCGGCGCCGTGGATCAGGCCAAAGTAGAGGATATTATC
>NZ_JFAO01000045.1:0-16719 GCF_006408945.1 Bifidobacterium sp. UTBIF-78 | reverse complement strand
CATACCAAAACGGGACGAAACGTAAGTGACCATCGTCGCAAACTTACGTTTCGTCCCGTTTGTGGGTGAATCAGGTGGATTGGGCACGGAATCCGTGAATCAGAAGGATGATGCTACGGAACCGGTGAATCGGATGGATTGGGCACGGAACCGGAACGGCCCCGGTGAGTGTCCGGTGAGTAATCGATTAGTGGTCCGTCTCTCAATTGTTTGAGTGGCATCGGTCCTCTCTGATGAGGGGCTGTCAGAGAAGCTGACTGGGGGAAGAGGCCGAAGCTGAACCCTTAATTATTAGTGAGACAGACCATCAGTACGAGATTGGTACGTAATCAATACGCGATCAGTACGCCGCGAGGATGTCGATGACGAACACCAGCGTGGAGTTGCCCGGAATCGTATCCCCGGAGCCATCGGCGCCATAGCCCTGATCCGGCGGAATCACGAGCAGCACCTGCGAACCGACGGTCTGACCGATCAGCCCCTGCTTCCATCCGGAGATGATCTGGCCGCTGGCCGACAGGTCGGCGTCGAACGTGGTGTTCTTGTCCCACGAGGAATCGAACTGCTTGCCGTTCGTCAGCCAGCCGGTGTATTTGACCACGGCGGTGTCCGAATCGGTGAGCGTCTTGCCGGAGCCCTTGATGAGCGTCTGCGTCACAAGCTTGTCCACCGAACCCTGGCCGTTCATATCGACGGAAGGCTTGCCGTCCTTGTCGCGCGTGACCTTGGGCAGGTTGGCGGGCACGTCCGTGACCTCCTCGCCGGTGGCCTTCTCGAGGTCCTTGGACTTGGAGACGAAGGTCATCGCCATGATGTATGAGTAGCCCGACGTGTTCTGGTCGTTCACGCCGAAGCCGATGGTGGTGTTGAGCTTGGCGCCCTTGATCTGGTCGTAGTAGGTGGAGGAGAGCTTCGAGGAGCTCACCACCAGCGAGCAGTCGGGCGTGTTCTTGGTCCAGGTGTCCATGAGCTCGGTGCCGTCCTTGACGTTGAGGGCGATGCCCTGCGCGCACACGCGGTCGCCGTCCTGGATGACGTCGCCGTCGCCTTCCTGCAGCACCACGTAGGAGCCGTCGGAGACGGTCATCGGCGTTTTGAAGGAGATGGTCGGCTTCTCGCCGAGCTTGCCGGTGGCGGTCACGCCGGCGATTTGGTTCTTGTCATCGGACGACGACGAGGAAGACGAGGAGGACTTAGAGGAATCGGACGAGGAGGACGACGAGCAGGCGGCCAGCGTGACGCACATGATCAGCGAGGAGGCAAGGGCCGCGGCCTTGGTCAGGGGATTGATGATGGAAGACTTGCGCATGACACACCACAGTACCGGCAAACCCTGATTTTCAGCCCTCTCAGGTAATCCAGAGCCGGGGATTGTAGAATAGTGGACGTTATGAATGCTGAAGAACAGACAACAGAGCCGGATCGAGACGCCGAGTCCAAGCGTCCGACTCGTCATGCCATGATCATACGCGGCGTGGTGACGCCCATCTTCGGTCTTCTGGCGGTGGCCGCCATCGTGCTGGGGGTTTTGAATGCCACGATGTGGAAGCCGTCCGCCGAGATCACCGCGTCCGCATCCGTCACCGGCACGCAATACATCGTCACGGATGCCGGCGTACTCAACCTTCTTGATCAGAACACGACGCTGACCGCGGAGTCGAAGTCCTCCAGCGATCAGGTATGTGTGGCGCTGGGGCCCGCGAAGGATGTGACCGGGTGGATCGGTCAGGATTCGTACCAGCGGGTCACCGGTATGTCCTCGTGGTCCGAGCTGAGTGTGGAACGCGCCGGTTTGGGTAACTCGGGTGGTTCGTCGTCCTCGTCGGACGATTCGTCGGATTCCTCCGGCACGTCCGGTACAGCCGCCGGCTCCACCGCCACGGATGAGGTCGCCTTCAAAGACTCCGAGATGTGGACCTCCGTCAAGTGCGGCAAGGGGTCCGCCACATTGAACGTCACCAAGGCCACCGGGGCGACCGTGGCCATCGTGGATCTGGGCGATGAAGCGTCCGCGGCCACGGTCAAGCTGCACTGGGTGCGCTCGCAGGTGCCGGACTTCGCCATGCCGTTCTATCTGTCCGGCGGTCTGCTGGCCGTCATCGCCGTGCTGTGCGCCTCCGTGTTCGCCATGCCTCCGCACAAGCGCCGCAACAAGCGCATCATCGAGGGCACGGCGCATGAGATAGTCGAGGCTGGGCTGTCGTTCGCCGAACGCGCCGAACGTGCCGCCGCCGGTGGCGCGCCGTCCTATCCGACCGCGGCCGCGAATGGCGGTCGCAAGCGTCGCCGCCATGCCGGTCATCGCCGCGGCGCCAAGCCGGCGGGTGACAGCGTGGCTGACGAGCGTCCGCAGTCGCCCGTCATCATCGACCCAGCATCCCGCAACCTGGTCGCGGATCAGCAGCATGCGTCCGCCGCGTCCACGGAGTCGCCGGCGGCCGTCCTCGCGGGGAGCGCCGAACATGCCGGCAATGTGTCGTCTGATGCGACCGGCGTATCCGGTGCATCCGCCGCTTCGGCTGCATCGGCCGCATCCTCCGAGTCCGGCCAATCCGCCGCGCCGAACGGCACGGATGGCCCCCGTGAATCCCGGTCCTCGGTCGCGTCCGCAGACGCCGACGTGGAATCGACCTCCGTGATCACGCCCGATGAGCTCCAGGCCTACTTCGCACGTCTGGCCCGGGAATCCCAGGAGTCCAACACGAACGGAGACGCGCAGAACGACGGACAGGGGGAGAGCCGATGAGCAAGCGCAATACGATGCACGCGCGACTGACCAGGTTGTCCGTGGCGGCGCTCGCCGTAGTCGCGATGGTGGCCCCGCTGGCCGCCTGCGAGGGACAGCTGCCCACTCCGGTCGCCGATTCGGCCTCGAATCCCACGCCTGACCTCACGGAGGCGCAGGAGAAGAAGATTCGCCTGTCGATTCTTGACGGCATCGACGCGGCCGATCAGGCCAAGTCCGTCGAGCAGCTGTCCTCGGTGATGGCCGGTCCGCAGCTGGAGATCCGGTCCAGCCAGCTCACCGTGGCCCAGAAGACCGGTCAGATGAGCAAGTTCGCCGCGATTCCGAAGGACGTGGCGCAGGTGGTGATTCCCACCGACGACGGCTGGCCGCGTTCGGTGTTTACTATCACCACCACGACGTCGGATCAGCAGTCCAAGCGACTGTTGGTGCTGAATCAGGCCACGGCGCGGCAAAACTACAAGCTCGTGGCGATGGCCCGTCTCTTCGAGGGCGCGCAGCTGCCGAAGTTCGAGATCCCCACGCTGGGCTCGAAGATGGGTTCGGCCAAGGACACCGGGCTGGTCATGACAGCCACGGACGCGCTGACCCAATACGCCGATGTGCTGCAGAACGGCGCGAACAGCCAGTACGCCTCCAAGTTCGCCGACGATCTGCTGCGTCAGACGCTGGCCAAGACCGCATCCGACGTGCAGGCCGGCATGGAGCGTAACAACGGCACGCAGCAGCAGACGTTCACCGCCGTGCCGGACCAGATGTGGGTCATGCGTTCGGCCGAGGGCGGCGAACTTGTGGTGGGCCGCATCAATTCGGTGTGGGTGCGTAAGGCCGGCGACGGCCGCGAGTCGCAGCCCGCCTCGGATGACGAGAAGGCACTATACAACAGCGACAAGTACACGAGCACCATGCAGGTGACGTACGTGAACGTCGTGGCCCTGTACATCCCCAAGGCCGATGCCGACAACGCGCAGGTGACCGCCGTGGGCGCCGACCGTCAGCCGGTCAAGGTCGAGGCGCTGTAGGCCTGAGGCGCTGCAGACCTGAAGCGCTGTAGGCTGAGCCGCGTGGGCGCGAACGCCGCCCTGTGCGAACTTCGCCGGATTCTTCGCGGTGCTGGAACTACAATCGGTTCCAGCACCGTTTTGCATTTGTGAACATATATGGAGGCAAGCATGGCTGATCAGGAGTTCCATCCCGGAGTGTCGTTGGCGGGGGCCGTCGATCTTGAGGCGCTCAAGCATCAGGTGAAGGCCGAGCCGGGCCAGACGGGCGGCGCGCCCGCGGCCGGTGCCTACGTGATCGACACCACCGAGAACACGTTCCAGGCCATGGTCCAGACCTCCGCCACCTTCCCGATTCTGCTGTTCCTGTGGGTGCCGACCGACGACCGTCTCTTCCCGATGGCCCGTGCGCTCGGCGACGCGGTGAACGCTCTTGACGGCAAGATCCAGCTGTCGCGTATCGACATCGCGTCCAACCCGTCCATCGCTCAGGCGCTGCAGGTGCAGGGCGCGCCCGCGCTGTTCGCGCTGATCGGCGGCCGTCCGATGCCGCTGCTGCAGGGACTGCCTAGCGACGACGAGATCAAGCAGTTGTGCGACGAGGTGATTCCGAAGATTATTCAGGCCGCGGCCCAAGCCGGCGTGAGCGGTACCGCGCCGTACTCGGGGGACCCGGATTCCGATGCGGCCAAGTCCGCGGGTGCAGGCGCCGACGCCAACGGCGAGCAGGTGCCGCCCGAACATGCCGAGGCCCATCGTCTGGCCGCCGAGGGCGATTACTCCGGTGCGGCCGCCGCATACGAGCGTGTGCTGGAATCCGATCCGAACGATGCGCTCGCCGCCCGCGAACGTGCCAAGGCGCTGTTGCTGGCACGCTCCGGTCAGGCCAACGTGCGTGAGGTGCGCGCCGAGGCCGCGGCCAAGCCGGATGACGTCGAGGCCCAGCTCGCCGTGGCCGACATCGATATGATCGGCGGCCAGATTCAGGACGCCTTCGACCGTCTGTTGGACTTCCTCGCCGCCGGTCACAAATCTGACATTGAGCCGGTCCGCAAGCGTTTGCTCGAGTACTTCGCCATCCCCGAGCCCACCGACGAGCGCCTCAAGCGCGCCCGTCGCCGCCTCGCCACGCTGATGTACTGAGCTGATGTGCTGCTGATTGCGGTAGTGATTGCGCTGGGCGGCTATCGTCTCGCGATGGGTGTCGTCACACCATGCGGTTCTTGCCGAAGTACTGCTGGAATCGCGGGCCTTCGGCGGCCAGTTCCCGCTCGAAGTCCTTGGCCCACTCGCTGAACGGGCGACCGGCGAGTCCGTCGTTGTTGAACCGGGGCTGATCGGTGATTTCGGTGATGCAGAACTTTGGAATCGTCAGGTTCGTCACGGGCGTGGCGCGTTCCGCTTCGGCGACCACGAGCGGCGCGTTCGGTCCGCCGAATACGTCCACGCTCCAGCCGTCCTCTGCGATCCAGACGGAGTAGCGGTTCTTGATGACCACCGCGCCGCCGCGTTTGACCAGTTCGGCCGCGATGCGGGTGTCGATTTCGCGCTCGACCTCGTAGCGCGTGCCGCCCACGGACGGGCCTTTGACGGTGACGAACGCCTCGGTGAAGCGCTCGCGGTATTGGTTCAGTATGGCCGCCGGGTCAAGATCGGGGGTCATGTCGATGTGTATGGTGCGGGAGAGCAGTCGCACGCGCAGCGCGTAGTTGTCGGTGTACACGTAGTAGCTCTGGATGATGAGGGTCGGTGCGTCGCCGTCGTCGTATTCCGCCGGCAACTCCCGGCAGAAGAAGCGGCGTTCGTATTCGAAGTCATCTGTAGGTTCCGACATAACACCATTGTAGGGTGGGGAACGCTTATTTCGTGCCGTTTGCTGGCGAATCCGCTGGTGTTTTCCCGCTGATGGTGTACAGTAGAGAAGTTGCTTGGGTCCGTAGCTCAGTGGATAGAGCGTCTGTCTCCGGAACAGAAGGTCGAGGGTTCGATCCCCTTTGGGCCCACGAGAGTGGCGGAATTCCAATGGTTGTTATGCCTTGGAATTCCGCTGTCGTGATAATCGAGCACATATCGAGCACATGGCTGTGCACCATGGCGCCTGTCATCGCGGGCTGACGTATACGATTGGATTCATGGACCGAGGTCGATGCGCCGAGAAGTCAGGCGGCGTAAGACAGGGAATGCAGTAGGCGTACTGGTAGCGCAGCTCGATTCATTGCACCCCGACGTCGGATTGGCCGGCCTTGAATCAGCCGACGCGGATTAATCGTGTGCCCGGGTGCGACAATTGGCGACAATTCGGCGATTGGTGCCGGCTCGGTCGTCGCCAAAGACATCCCTGAGAACGTAGTCGCCGTGGGCGACCTGTGCCGTGTGTTGTGGAACATTGCCTGATGAGCTGAGTATCCGGTCGGCTGGGTCGGGAATGCGCGGAAGGTTTCCTTGGGGGTTTAGATACTGTGCGGGGGCATTACGTGGCTCCTTTATTGGTCCAATGAGTTAACTAACTTTCGCGCAGTTTTCGCCTATATTCCGCGTTTCTGGAGATGCGGCGGGACTCGCGCGGATTGTTCTGTCGGTTTGGAATATCCCTCGGGGGGGGTATGGTGACTGATTAGTGTACGCGTGAGTGTGCCCGAAGTTGTGAGCGCTAACAACGTCGTGATGAAGGTGCATCAGTGTTGATTGCTCGGTGGAAGAAGGTGCGTATGTCGGTGCCGATACATGGCAGGTATGGCGATGACGGGTCCTTCTTACTGGGTGAAAACGTGTGCATTCCTCGACGGTCGTTGTGCTCAGGTCTTATGCCCCCTGTGGCGTATGCGGTGCAATATCGGTGCAAAACGGAACGTCTGCCATGAACGAGAACCGTGCGGCTATGCATGCAAACGTGCGTACGACCAGTACGACTGATGCAACGAGAGCAGCCAACGTAACCACTGCGTCCAGCGTTACCAGCGTTGCTGGCACAGCTAAAAGCGGGTTGGCCGCAGACGAAATGACTAGGGAATCAGGGAAACCAGAAGAAGGACAATCCATGACAATGTCGATGAAGGGCAACGGCATGAGCGATGGTGATAAGGACGGCGAGCTCCGTCGAACTGGCCGTCACGGTCGGATTAGGCGCGCCGGTCTGCTCGGCGGGGCCGGTCGGATTGCCAAGTCCGAACAGGTTGCAGGTCTCGATCACCCTGCTCAGTTCCGCAAGCCCGGCAAATTCTGGATGAAACTTGTCGGTGTGCTTACCGCCGCCGCTCTGGGCCTCACGTATGCCGGTTCAGCACTGGCCGATGATTTTACGGCTCCCGATACGTCGTCGAGCACTGATTCCAGCGTCTCCAGTAGTGATACTTGGGCCGGCCAAGCTGACGGTACGCTCGACACCGCGCCCGGTGATGCTTCTGACAATACTGGCACTAATGATGGCTCTGCTTCCGCAGATACATCCAACACTCAGGCCGATACGACTACGCAACCAGCGGTTACGCCGGTCACCGGTTGCGACAACGTACAGGACTGGGACTCGCTTAAAGTCTGCATGCGGCAGTCGGGTCCTGTGACGATTACCAAGACGATTGAAGCCGGCGGTTCGATTGCGATTCCGGCCAATGTGGAAGTTACACTGACCGCCGCCGCCGACTTGGATTCGGCGATTAACGCCGCAACGGCTGGTGATGGCATGTTCATCGTCAACGGCACGCTGACGATTGGCTCCAACGCCAAGGATACGAACTTCACCTACAAGAACGGCAAGCGCTGGCTTGCCCTGGTGAACGCCGGCGGCAAGCTGACCGTGAACAACGGCGTCTTCTCAGGTGTGAACACCACTGGCACCGGATACGCGAACGGCGGCGTCATCTCGAGCAATGGCGATGTCGTCATCAACGGCGGTACATTTGCGAATAATAAGGCGAACACTGCAGCTGTAATATATACGGATTCGGGCACTATCACCATAAATGGTGGTACGTTCAACGGCAACAGCGCAGTGAACGCCGGCGTGCTGTACCAGAACAATAACGCGAAGACGGTTATCAACGGTGGTGCTTTCGAGGAAAATAGTTCCACATCCACTGGAAACGGTGGCTGGCAGGGCGGCGGTGTGCTGCGCAACATGGGTGGTGAACTGACCATTACAGGTGGTACGTTCTCGGGCAACACCGCAGCACGGTTGGGTGGCGTAGTGTTCAACGGCGCCACGTTGAAGATTTCCGGTGGTACGTTTTCTAATAACAGTGCCTACGGCGAAGGTGGAGGTGCTATCGCGCAGGCAGGCGGTACGACCACTGTTATTCCGTCAAGCAACGGCTCGGTGATGTTCACGGGAAATGCGCATGATGTGCTTGGGGCAGGCGGCAAGTCCGCCGTCTGCAACACCACAAAGGGCGACGTGGATGACTGCAAGACCAAGTATGGCAATGCTGGCGGCGGCGCAATCTTCGCCTCGGCTGGCAAATTGAGTGTACAAGGTAAGGTCACTTTTGACGGCAACTACTCGCGCATCTGGGGCTATATGGTCGGTGGCGGCGCCATCTTCATGAAGGGCGAACTATGGATTCAGAATGATTCCAAAGGCAACAAGCCGCTGTTCAAGAACAATTATGCCGGCGTCGCGCAGCGTGAAGTCAATGAAAAAGGCACGGTTAAAACCGCTCTGCGTGGCGGTGCGGGTGGGGCCATCTTCCTGCAGGAAGGTACAGTAGATGAAAACCAGCTCGACGAAGCTAAGAAGTACACCTCCAAGGCGTACATCATGGGTGGAGAGTTCGCAGACAACACGTCTGGTTACCTTGGCGGTGCCATCTACACCGAAGCACATTCGCTGACCTATGTAGCCAAGGCTGTGGCGACCGGCAACACTGCCGGCCACTTTGGCGGCGGTTTGTGGCTGTGCCCGTCCGGCACTGGTGAAGCATCCAAGGGCGGCAATATTGCCTTATTTGATAACAAGGTGGATAAATCTATTGATCCGAATAACGATACGAACGGCTCACCATATCCCAACGACCAACCGTTCAAGGATAAAGGGTTGACACAGTGGGATACTCATGTTGACGATCAAGGTAAAGTCCACACAGACAAGTTGAAACAGGAAACAATAAGTGATGGTGATGGCACCGAGGCCGGCGATGATTTCGCCATCATGAACCCGATGTGGAAGGGCGAAATCCAGAGCACGAATTTCATGCTGATGGACACGTGGTTCACCGACCGCACGCAATCCGCCGTCGCATGGTACAAGGATGGCACGCCGGTTAAAGGGGCAAGCGGCTTCCAGGATTACTTCCAAGATCCCGAAATCCAATCCAAAGGTGGATGGCACTCCGGAGATGATGGCGGCGGCACCAACCTCGCCGTGACCAAGACCAAGGGTCGTTTCACTGGTGCTACTGACACCAAGATTGCCATGGACGCCGACCACACCCATAACATACAGCTCACCCGTACGATGGATGAAACCAAGGGCGTCATCACGGGTGTGGCTCTCAAGGCGCAGAAAGCCGACGGTATGACTGACGCGCAATGGGATGCCGCCAAGCAGGCAGCACTCAATGGCGCATCCGTGGTACTCACCGGAAATGCGGCGCGTCTTTCCGGTGGTGCGTTCGCCACCAACGGTGATGTGAAGTTCTCCACCCCATATACGGCTTCGTGGTCCAAAGTCGACAGCGAAGACACGTCCAAAGAACTTTCTGGTTCCCAGTGGGATCTGTCGGCGACTACTTCCGGCAGTTTCACCGGAACCGGTACAACCGAAGGCGAAGCTATCAAGTCGGCCATTAAGCAATTCAATGAGAAGAACGAAAGCGCACCTGTTGCAGGTCCTTTCAATGTTGACTTTTCTCCCACTCTGTGTCCGGTGACCACCGATAGCGAAGGCAAGAAGTCCTATGAGGAAGGCTATGCAGACGGACACTGTTGGAAGCAGACCTTTGATGACTCTTATCGGGCTGCAGAGAAATCAAATGTGTGGACGGTGACATTTACGTCCATCACCTTTTCAGCCGTTATCACCGACAACAGCAGTAATGACAAGGGCGGTACTGCATACACCGGTGCATTTGACAACAATCCTGACGGCGGTGGCTTTGACCTGAACAACCTTGCTCCGGGAACTTATACGTTGAAAGAACGTGTAGCGCCAACTGGTTACGAACTGAATGCCCACGAGTATCAGTTCAAGATTAAGAATGGCCCTGCGAAATGGCAGAAGCTGGATACGGATGGCAATCCCAAGGGTGAATTCACTGAAACGGATGCTGCCATTCCCGATAAAGCGTTGCCGGGCGTGTCATGGAGCAAGACTGATGTCGATACGGGTGCCTTGCTTTCGGATTCCGAATGGACGGTGACGAAGTATCAGCAGGACGGCGAAATCTTGGAGACCAAGTCTCGCTGGATTGTCCAGGACTGTGTCCATCTGACGGATAAAGACATAAATTGTTCCACGCAGGCTAAGAACAGTGGTGAATATCTGGGCGATCACGATAATGCGGCCGGCAAATTCAACATCACCGGGTTGCAGCCGGGCAAATACCGTCTTACGGAGTCCGTGGCACCCGAAGGATATTGGGATCCTCAGGGAGATGTCTACGAGTTCACCGTCAAAGATGCCGATACCCCTGTCCAGTTGACGAAGGTCGGCGGTGGTACAACCGATGAGACTGTTACCGCCATCACCAACAAGCTTCCGCAAATCAGTTGGAAGAAAGTCGATAAGACCAGTCTCGGCATCATCACCGATTCGGAGACAAAGACCGAATGGACCGTCACCGGCCCTGTCGCAGTGTTGGCGGATGGCGATGCCTCTACCGATACCCCGGAACTGGATTTGCAATCCGAAACCGTGTCGGTGACTGACTGCCAGTCCAAGGATGACGCCGATGCGTTGGTGAGATGTTCAACACAGAAAACTGGAAAGCAGCAGGGCGAGTCAGGTGGCTACTATAACGACCTTGATAACGCGGTTGGCCAGCTGAAGATTTCCGGGTTGCTGAGGCCAACTGCGAATCAGGCTGCGAAGAATATCCGCTACCAGTACGTGATCAAGGAGACCAAAGCCCCTGCCGGCTATATGAAATCCGATAAGGAGTACGTCTTCACCATCGGTGCGACCGAGGCTCAGTCCAGTCTGAAGCTCGATGACACTGCATGCTCTGGCACTGTTGGCGGAACAAACTGCATTCCAAACGCTAAGTCGATTGCCTCGTTGCCGCTCACTGGTGGCGATGCTCGCAGCTGGATGTTCATCGGCGGCGGGTTGGCGTTGATGGCTGCATTCGTGGCGCTCGCGACTGGATGGGTGAAGCGCCGTGAACTGTGGTAGTCATACGAGCCCGACGTCCATGCCACAGCAACCGTCCTGCAATGGGCTTATGGCTGCGGTGGCATGGACTGGCGGATAGCCGTGAGAGATGGGGCGGCGATAGTCGCCATCAATCACCAGTCAGAAAAACAAGATTTTGCGGATTGCGGAGCCTGAATGGCCTGGCCTCCGCGATTGCAGGAACACCTTAAGAAGAATAAACAGAAGAAGGAGTTACTCATGAAAATGAGGAAACTGTTCGCCGGCATCGTTGCCGCAGCCACTCTCCTGAGCGGCATGGCCTTCGGCGTTGCCAGTGCTCAGGCTGTCGATCAGACAGACGACCAAGCTGCTGATCAGGTGGCCGGTCAGACAACCGAGCAGACGGCTGACGCGGATACGGGATTTGCGGCGGATATCAAGTTCGGTCATACCATCACGATGCACTCGGACAACTACAACCGTTTCAAGAAGGCCGACGGCAGCCTGCGAGACTATGCATACGTGAAGATCGCCGACTATGTGTCCGATGGTCATACTGGAGTCACTCTTCAGACTGTGGATGCGTTGAAAGGTGAAATTGCTCAGAGTCTGATGGCGTGGCAGCCCGGTTATAATCCTCAGAGTGGTGATCCACTGGTTTGGCTGTCGGAGCAGGGCAAGGATGACAATAGCCTGTACCGTAAGTTCGTCGACGCGATGGATGCATCTCTGCGTCCTACTGCAACGAAATTTAACTCCGGGAATACCGCACCTTCAGCTGCGCTTGACTCGTATTTCAACACGGTGACATTCGATTTCGGTACCGACAAAGGCCTGTACCTCATCTTCGATCTGAGCGGTGACCAGACCTTCGCCACGGCCGGTGGTAGCACCGAGACCATCCATCAGATGAACACGGTCATGGTGGGCACGTCCATCGAGGGTGCCGTCGTTCAGCCGGATAATGCCGACGGCAAGATCGAGGCCAAGGGCGATGAGACCCCCAACTCGCAGTTCGAGTTCGTCAAGAAGAACCGTGACGGCGATACCCTGTCCGGCGCGGAGTTCGAGATCAAGTACGACTCCGGCGAACTCAAAGGGCAGCTGGTCTACTTCCAGAAGACTGAGCCGTACTATCAGGCCCTTGACTATCAGAAGAACGAGGATGGAAGCTACATCAAAGTTGGGGATGTCAAGTTCTGCCCGCCGTATCCGGCCACGGACGGCACTGATGGCCCCAATAAGGATAAGTTCTGCCCGCCGTCCGGCACCAATAGGGTGATTTCCGATCAAAACGGCGAGATTTCAGTCAAGAACCTGCAGCCGGGATGGTATACGGTCACCGAGGTCAAAGCGCCTACCGGCTATACGGACAAGTACCTGCCGTCCTTCAAGATCATGGTCAACAACCAGGGCATCGTGTCCTCCTACATTGGCAAGGATGACGGCGACCCGAATGACTTGGTCGTAGATCAAGGCGGCCTGACCGTCATCAACCTGCGTCCTACCGAGCTGCCGAAGACCGGTGCTGAGGGCATTGCACTGTTCTTCGTCATTGCGGCGTTGCTGGGTGGCGCTGGCGTGACGGTGTTCCTGAAGTCCCGCAAGACTAAGAGCATGCTGAATGCGTGACGATTGCACTGCTGCAATCGTGGTCATGAGCTGATTGAGGCTTGTGACGGCATGCTGAGATAAGGGCGGTCCGGTGTTCTGCGCATCGGGCCGCCTTTTGTGTGCCCCGCAACTGATTTTTGGGATGAATTTGGTTGCGGGGGCAACGCAGCACTCCGCAGCCGGCATCCAGCACTCCGCACACGGCACACAGCACCCCGCGCCCAGCGAACTTCCAGCATAGCCGCAGGGAAATTTCCGGCTATCGCATCGTTGCTGCCAGAATCACGCGGTTATATGTAATCACCGGCGAACGAAAGCGAGCTGGAGGGATTTCCGCAGAATCTCATAACTGAACCTTTCTTCTTCCTTCTTCTCTTCCTCTCTCGGGCCCGACCTCATCAGTCGGGCCTTTCCTTTTGCGCTTCGGGTCCTTTGAATGAATACAGCCCTTCCGATCCGATTCTTCGCCATCCATGGCACTCCATCCGCCAGCCAGACGTCTGAGGCTCCGTGTGCATCATTCTTTGCAGCGCCGTCATGCCATCGCGCCACACGCCATGCCGTCACTCAACGTCACGCACCGAAACAAACGGTACGCAATAGTACGCATTCGTGTAACTTGGTATACATTGGTGTACATTGGTGTAATTTCGTGTAACATGGTGCGTGTTCCCGCCCAGCCGTTGACATTCCTGATACACCTTTGATCGGTGTCCAGATGCGGAAACCATATGAGCAACCCGATGGACAGAATGGGCGACGACGACGTAGGGCAGGGGAAACATATGCGAGGAGGTGCGGTCATGGCCATCAACCCGTTCAAACCAACTGCAGGCAAGATGCCGCCAATTCTCATTGGCCGCCAGTCCATCATCGATGATTTTTCGGAAGCGCTGACTAACGGTGTCGGCGCGCCGGGACGAATCATGCTGGTCACTGGGCAGCGAGGTTTCGGCAAGACGGTGATGCTGACCGAATTTCGCCGGATTGCCAAAGCGCAGCAATGGGAGACCATCGCCGAAACCGCATCCCCAGGATTGGTGTCCCGTCTCGTAACAGTTCTGGCTCCTTCCGGAATGCGTTTGAATCAGGCCGATATCAGCCCCTCCATCAGCATCCCCGGCATTGCGACCGCAAGCCTCGGCCAAGCCCATTTTTCTGCGGAGTCCAATCCGCTGACCCTGCGTAACGCATTGAACAAGCGGCTGGAATCCAAGAAAATCAGGAAGGGCAAGGGCATTCTCATCACCATTGATGAAACGCAGGCGGCTTCTCATGAGGACTTGGTGGCCATTGCCACGGCTGTGCAGCACATCATCACGGATGCCGACGAAAGCGACGTTCCCGATGACGAGAAAAAGGGCGTCGCCATCGTGTTCGCCGGCCTGCCCTATATGATCAACGACTTGCTGGATAACGAGGTGACCACATTTCTGCGGCGTGCACTGCGCCGCGAATTGGACAATGTGCCGTTGCCGGACGTGAAAAACGCCTATCTGGAAACCGTGGCTGATTCGGGCAAGTCCATCAGCGAGAGCGACGCGCTGGAAGCGGCTCGACGGTCCGAGGGATACCCGTACATGGTGCAGCTCGTCGGGTACTACATGTGGCAATCAGCCCAGCGGCGCGGGTCATCCATCATTACGACGGACGATGTGGCGGCTGGCGTCGCTGACGCGTTGCTTGCGTTCGATGATGCCGTATGCGCGCCTGCGCTGGATGGCGTTACGAGCGCGGAACGGTTGTTCCTGAAAGCCATGGCGATGGACTCGCCGCAGGTCACGCGGATCGGCGATGTCGTGGAGCGCACGCGACGAAGCCGGAGCTGGGTGAGCAAATACCGTGCGATTCTCATCAAGGACAAGCTCATTCAGCCGGCTGGCCACGGGCAGGTGGAGTTTGCCGTGCCGCATCTAGGGGAGTACCTGCGGTCGCTGTGAGATGGCGGGCGCTTGGAATCGGGATGTGGACGGGCTGTACTTATCGGCATCACGATTGGGACTCAGTCGAACGATTCGCGGTGCTGCGGCGCGCCCATGGCCGTATGGCGGGCATCGAGCGGGCGATTCCCGTGATGCGCCGGTAGACTGCAAGGTAATCGGTGTATTGCCGGGGCAGAGGCGCCGAACGCCGCCGGTATCGGCGTGCGGTCGTCGAAAGTCGTCAGTCGCAGATCGCAGGCTGTCGAATGCAGGCTGCGATGAGAGGAGCATCAATATGAGCGAGAAGATGGAAGCTGTCGCCACTTCCGAGGCGCCGGCCGCGCTGGGCGCGTACAGCCAGGCGGTCAAGGCCAACGGATTTGTGTTCGTGTCCGGTCAGCTGGGCATCGACCCGGCCACCGGCGAACTGGCGGGCGAGACCGCCGGCGAGCAGGCCGCGCAGGCGCTGAAGAACATCAAGCATATTCTGGACACGGCCGGCACCGGCATCGAGCACGTCGTGCGTGCCACCATCTACCTCAAGAACGTCGAGGACTTCAAGGAAGTGGACGCCCGTTACGCCGAGGTGTTCATCGGCTCCGTGAAGCCGGCGCGCGTGGCGTTCGGCGGCAACGACATCCCCAAGGGTGCGCTCGTCGAGATCGACGCCATCGCCGTGCTGTGATGTGAGGCGGTTGCGGCTGCTGACGCTGGATGGTTGCGGCTGAACGGCTGCCGCTGTCGTGGCTGTTGTCGGTGCGTCGCTGAGCGCTCTGCCCGTTGCGGCCGTGCCGTCCAGCGACGTCCATCGTCAATAAGCGCCGTCCGACCGAATCGCCCGCGCAACGACCAACGATGTGCGTCGATTCGATTAGGGACCGGGGACCGTGCCACAATGGAGTGCATGGCATCCAAAGGAAAACCGTCGCCGCGTTCGGCCGTAAGCCCGCTCAGTGACGCGCAGGTCGCTGCACTCGCGCAGCGTCATCATCTCGTCGACCCCATGCATGATTTCCCCACCGGCCCGAATCGCAAGGCCAAAATCGAGGAGATCAACGCCCAGAATCCCAAGGCCACCAAGCGATTGCTCACCGGCGTGGACGTGGTGTTCCGCGCCAGTTGCAAGACGCGCGCCTGGGGTCTGGAGCAGGTTCCCGAAGACGGGCCGTTCATCACCGCGGCAAGCCATGTGACCATGTTCGATGTCTTCGTGCCGATGGCCAGCCTGTTCCACATGGGCCGTCGCCCGCGCTACATGGCCAAGGCCGAGATGGCCAAGTGGCCGGTGATTGGCAAGTGGTTCCAGCTGGTCGGCATGCAGCCGGTCCAGCGTCACTCCGGCAAGGCCAAGCAGATCGAGGAGACCTCGATCGACATTCTGACGTCCGGCCGCCCGCTCACCGTCTGGCCGGAGGGCACCGTGACGCGCGACCCGAAGAAGTGGGTGATGAGCGTCAAGGAGGGCGTGGGATACATCGCGCTCGAATCCTCGCGCCGACTGGGCCGGCAGGTGCCGCTGTTCCCGGCAGTGACGTGGGGCGCGGCCTCCATCAACCATTGGTGGCCGTGGCCGCGCAAGAACGTGGTCATGTGCTATGACCATCAGCTCGATTACGCCGATCTGCTCGCGGACATGGATTCGTGGGGCGAGGAGCCGCCGGTCGAGGCGGTCAACGAGCTGACGTGGCGCGTACTCAAGCGCATGAACACCGTGCTCGAGGAGCTACGCGGCGAGTCGTTCCCGGCCGAGGGCTATTGGGACTATCGCAGCATGTCGCGCAAGCCCTGGCCCGAGATCGGTGGTCCGTTCCCGGCTCGGTGATTTCTTGGGTGGATGTGCGTTTGATGCGGACTCCCCTCAGCCGGCTTCGCCGACAGCTCCCCTCATGGAGGGGAGCCAAGGTGCTTTTTCGGTCTTTGATCACGTGCAACACGACGGTTCCTCTCAACGAAGGAGTCAAGGTTTGGGTGGTCGTCCCTTTCCTTTTCGGGGAGCCGCCCCAAACCTTGGCTCCCCTCTTTGAGGGGAGCTGGCCGCCGCGAATGCGGACTGAGGGGAGCGCGGCAGCCAGTGACATGGAGTAGCATGGCACAGGTATGTCATGCGACGACGCTTTCACAATAACTAGGAGCAGTATGGGTAAGAAC
>NZ_JFAO01000044.1:0-7479 GCF_006408945.1 Bifidobacterium sp. UTBIF-78 | reverse complement strand
TGCAGGAGCATGGGGTACCGCCTTCGGCCAGGTGCTGGCCGACGCGGGCAACACGGTGACCATGTGGGCGCGCGAGCCCGAGATTGTGGAGGGCATCCGCGACCATCATCACAACGGCGTGCGTCTGCCGTCCGTGGAGAAGCTGCCGGACGCCATGACCGCCACCGGCGATCGCGCCGAAGCCGTCGAGGGCGCCGAAATCGTGGTGGTGGCCATCGCCGCCCAGTTCGCGCGCATCGCCCTGACCGACTTCAAGGGACTCATCCCCGAGGACGCCATCGTCGTGAGCCTGATGAAGGGCATCGAGCGCAAGACCAACAAGCGTATGGACGAAGTGGTGCGCGAGACCCTTGACCTGCCGGTCGAGCGCTTCGCCGCTGTCTCCGGTCCGAACCTGTCCAAGGAGATCGCCGACCGTCATCCCGCCGCCACGGTGGTGGCCTGCGCGGACATCGAGAACGCCAAGAAGGTGGCCGAAGCCTGCACCACGTCCTACTTCAAGGCGTTCGTCACCACCGACGTGATCGGCCTCGAAATGTGCGGCAGCCTCAAGAACGTCACCGCGCTCGCCGTCGGCATGGCCCGCGGAGCTGGATACGGCGAGAACACGGCCGCCATGATCGAGACCCGTGGTCTGGCCGAGCTGACCGCCTTGGGTGCGGCCGCCGGTGCCGATCCCAAAACCTTCGCCGGACTCGCGGGCGTGGGCGATCTCGTCGCCACCTGCGGCTCGCCGCTTTCGCGCAACTATACGTTCGGCGCGAACCTCGGCAAGGGACTGACCGTGGAGGAGGCCACCAAGGTGAGCAACGGCGTGGCCGAAGGCGTGCCGACCACGGATGCCGTGGTGGCGCTTGGCGACGAACTCGGCGTGCCCACCCCGCTGGCCTATCAGATGAGCCGTGTGCTCAACGAGGGCATCTCCTGCTCCGAAATGCTGGCCGGACTGTTCGGCAGCGAAGTCACGGGCGAGTGAGCGCGGGAGCGAGTAGACTCGTATCGGTTTCGGTGAGCCGGACTCTCAACGCGTCCGGCGAGCCAGCGAAGTGAGATAAGCGGTATACGATAGCGGCCGCTGATGATCGATCGCCAACGGCGAGGGTCATCGGTCGGGCTTGACAAAGCCTCTCTAATAGGCGGACAGTAAGGATGGTTATGGCCAAGAAGCGTGTTGTGGTGCTGTACGGCGGACGTGCGGATGAGCATTCGATCTCCTGCATCTCCACCGCCGGTGTGCTCAACGCCATGGATACCGAGCGTTTCGAGCCGATTCCGATCGGCATTACCAAGGATGGCAAGTGGATCGTCGGCGGCGAGGACCCCCGCGGCTGGAATCTGGACGGCGGCGAGCTGCCGACCGTGAAGATTACGCCGGAAACCCGTCCGGTGCTGCTGGACCCCTCCCTCGGCAAGGATGGCTTCCTCGTGGGGGAGCCCGGTGATCTGGGCTCGGCCGGGAACGGCTTCGACTCCAACGTCGTCAACACGTCCGACCCTGAAACGCATCATGCGGTCACCTCGCTCGGCCACGTCGATGCGGTGCTGCCGGTACTGCACGGCCCGTACGGCGAGGACGGTACGATTCAGGGCCTCCTCGAGATGATGGGCGTGCCGTACGTGGGCTGCGGCGTGTTCGCTTCGGCCGCATGCATGGACAAGCACTTCACCAAGGTGGTGCTCTCGGCAGCCGGTATCGCCACCGCGCCCGGCATCACCGTGGACGCGCGCAACTTCACCGCCGCCGATGTGCTGGCGCAGATCGACGAGGCGCAGCTCACCTACCCGCTGTTCGTCAAGCCCTCACGTGCCGGCTCCAGCTTCGGCGTGACCAAGGTCGAGGCCGCCGATGACCGCGAGACCCAGCTCGACCGTCTGACCGCCGCCATCGCCGCCGCTGGCGAGCACGACTGGAAGGTGCTCATCGAGCAGGGCATCGACGGCCACGAGGTGGAATGCGCCGTGCTGTGCGCCAAGCCGGGCGACGAGCCGGAGGCCAGCTGGCCGGGCGAGATCGTGCTCGATCATCAGGACGACGACCAGTTCTACGACTTCGATTCCAAATACATGGACGCCTCTGCCAGCCATGTGGAGGTGCCGGCCAACCTGCCGGTGAGCGTGCTGGAGGACGTGCGCGACGTGGCCCGTCGTGCCTTCAAGGCCGTGGACGGCGCCGGACTGAGCCGCGTGGACACCTTCGTGACGCCCGACGGGTCCGTGCTGATCAACGAGATCAACACCATGCCCGGCTTCACGCCGATTTCGATGTACCCCAAGGCATGGGAGGCCACCGGCGTGAGCTACACCGAGCTCATCACCCGCCTCATCGAGGGCGTGCTGCGCTAGCCGCCATCCGCCTCGGTGCCGGGGTGATTCCCGTCGCATACAATGATGTCGAAAACGTACGCTGATTGATGTCGGCGTACGTTTTCTCGTATGTGCCGGTGTGTTTGCGGTGCGGTGATTGCCGCTGGTGGTATGCGTCAACAATTCTGCGTCAGCAATTCCGCGTTGGCGAGCGGCGAGCGGCGAGCCGGCCATCATCCGTGTGACACATCGGCCGCAATCGTCACTAATTCACCGTGAGTTTCCTTTTGTTCAGCGAATGTACGGCAAACGGCGAAGAACGTTCACCTGCACGCCAGTGTCGTGACAGATAACCCTCATATTTTCTCTTTTTGGAATTATGGGCCGCGCAAGTACAGCGCGAATCGATGCCCCGACTCCCAGGGTCCGGCCCCGATAGTCGGATCTGGATGCATGTTGAGAAAAGGAACATCATGAAGAACCTGCGTAAGATCGCGGCCGGCACCATTGCCGCCGTTCTGGCGTTCTCGATGGCTGCTTGCGGTTCGTCGAACGCCTCCAACAGCTCCGACTCCTCCTCCACCTCCACCGGCAAGTCCGTGAAGGTCAACGAAAAGTCCGCCAAGGCCACCTCCCTCGCCGATTTCGGCACCATGGACGACCTCGTCAAGGCCGCCGAGGAAGAAGGCGCCCTGAACGTCATCGCCCTGCCGCACGACTGGTCCAACTACGGCGAGGTCATCGAGACCTTCAAGAAGAAGTACCCGAAGATCAAGGTCACCGAGCTCAACCCGAACGCCTCCTCCAAGGAGGAGCTGGACGCCGCCAAGACCAACAAGGGCACCGACGCCGCTCCGGACGTCTTCGATGTCGGCCAGCAGATCGCCGCCACCTCCACCGATTCCTTCGCCCCATACAAGGTGCAGGCCTGGGACAAGATCCCGGATGAGAACAAGGACGCCAACGGCGCCTACTACGCCGACTACACCGGCATCATGTCCATCGGCTGGAACAAGGACAAGTACGGCGACATCACCAAGATCGAGGACCTGCTCGACCCGAAGTTCGCCGGCACCGTGGCCCTCAACGGCAAGCCCGCCGAGGCCGGCGCCGCCTTCAACGGCTACCTGATGATCAACCAGCTGGCCGGCGGCGACATCAACAACCTGCAGCCCGGCCTCGACTTCTTCAAGAAGCTCAAGGACGCCGGCAACCTCACCACTGTTGACGTGACCAACGGCACCATTGACTCCGGCCAGACCGGCGTCGTGATGGACTGGACCTACAACCAGGCCTCCTACAAGAAGGAGCTCAAGTCCAAGGGCGTGAACTGGGAGTACAAGACCTTCCCGAAGGCCCAGGTCGTGAGCTACTACAACCAGGCCATCAACGTGGACGCCCCGCACCCGGCCGCCGCCCGTCTGTGGGAGGAGTACCTGTACTCCGCCGAGGCTCAGAACCTGTGGTTCAAGGGTGGCGCCAACCCGGTGCTGCTCTCCTCCATGAAGGAAGACGGCACCGTCGATCAGGACACCCTGAAGGACGCCATCACCATTGAGGGCAAGCCGGTCTCCTACACCAACGATGACGCCACCCGCATCACCGAGTGGCTGCAGAACAACTGGGACAAGACCATCGGCAACTGAGCCTAAGGCAACCTAAGGCAATCGAACCCATGACTGCTGCAATCGCACAGAACGGACCTGCCACCAAGGTGGCGGGTCCGTCCGCTAACTCCAGCTCTTCCACGCTGGCACGGCACCGTCAGGAACTCGGCACCATCGCCGTCACCCTGCCGTTCTTCGCCTACACCGCGTGCTTCCTGCTCGCGCCCACCGTGATCGTGATCATCGGCGCGTTCCAGACCCGTGACGGCGGCTTCACGCTCGCCAACTTCAACAAGCTGTTCGAGGCCAACACGATCTCCGCGTTCGTCACCTCCATCCTCGTGTCCATCGTCTCCTCGGTGATCGGCGCGGTGGTGGGCGGCCTCGCCTCGTACGCCCTCGTGATTGGCGCCAAGCCGAACGGCCTGATGCGCCGTCTCGTCTCCGCCATCTCCTCCGTGCTCGCCCAGTTCGGTGGTGTGATGCTCGCCTTCGCGTTCATCGCCACCATCGGCATCAACGGCATCGGCACGATGCTCATCAAGCAGCTGACCGGTCTGGTCGTCAACCCGAACTGGCTCAGCTCGCTGCCGGGCCTCGTGACCGTGTACTGCTACTTCCAGATTCCGCTGATGATCATCATCTTCCTGCCGGCGGTCGATTCGATCCGCCCGCAGTGGCGTGAGGCCTGCGAGTCTCTGGGTGGCAGCACCTTCCAGTACTGGACCCGCGTGGCGCTGCCGATTCTGGCGCCGCGCTTCATCTCCGCGTTCCTGCTGCTGTTCGCCTCCGCGTTCTCCGCGTACGCCACGGCGGCCGCCCTGTTCTCCCAGCGCTCGATTCTCGTGCCGCTGATGATCCAGGGCGCCATGCGCAACGAGATGGACCCGAACCAGCAGGGCTTCGCCCAGGTGCTGGCGTTCGCAATGATCATCGTCGTGGCCATCGTGATGCTGCTGAGCCACGCTGTGGAAAAGAGGGCCGGACGTTGGCAGTGAACGAAACCTCCGCGACTGCGGCGACCGTCGCAGCCAAGACCGGCGTCACCGGTTCGACCGGTTCCGCCGGCACGGTCGGCACCAAGCCGCCGCAGCTGCGCGCCGCACGCATCCGCAAGCAGAGCGTCATCAAGTTCGTCATCCTGTTCATCACGCTGGCGTTCCTGTTCGTGCCGCTCTTCTCGATGCTCATCTTCACCCTGCGCCACCCGCTGTCCGGCCGCTGGTCGGCCGCGCCGTGGGTCGCCATCTTCACCGGCAACGGCGAGTCGCTGGGCGCCGACCTGACCGTGCTGTGGCAGGGCATCGGCACCTCGCTGGCCCTGTGCGTGGTCACCGTCGTGATCATGCTGCTGCTCATGGTGCCCACGATGGTCATCGTCCACATCCGCTCCAAGGCGCTGGAACGTGCGATCGAGTGGGTCGCCACTCTGCCGCTGACCATCCCGGCCATCGTGCTCGTGGTGGGTCTCGGCCCGATCTACCGCTGGCTGTCGGCGGACGTGCTGAGCACCAACCCGATCTGGCTGTGCTTCGCCTACGTGATCCTCGTGATGCCGTTTGCCTTCCGCGCCATCGCCGTGGGCCTCAACTCCATCGACGTCAAGACCCTGGTCGAGGCCTCCCGCTCGCTCGGCGCCTCGTGGCCGAAGGTGTTCTTCCGTGTGATCATCCCGAACCTGTGGCAGTCGATCCTGTCCGCCTCGTTCATCTCCATCGCCGTGGTGCTGGGCGAATACACCGTCGCCTCGCTGCTCGGCCGTATGAACCTTCAGGTCGCGCTCTACCAGCTCGGCCAGTCCAACTCCCAGATCTCCACCGCCATGTCGTTGCTTGCGTTGCTCTTCGGCGTGGTTCTGCTCGTCGCGCTCGACCTCATTTCCGATGCGATGCGCAAGTCGAAGGAAAGCTAACCAATCATGACCGTTGATGAGAAGACCCTCGCCACCCCGGCCCAGACCGAGGACGAGTTCAAGAACGATCCGACCGCCACGCTGCAGGGCGTCAAGGCCAAGGATGTGACCAAGGCCGCCAAGAAGCTGCTCAAGGAGTCCGCGGAACGCGGCGGCGGCTCCATCCAGATGCAGGACGTCGTCAAGATCTACCCCGGTTCCACCGTGCACGCCCTCGACGATTTCAACCTCGACATCAAGCCGGGCGAGATGGTCGTGCTGCTCGGCGGCTCCGGCTGCGGCAAGTCCACCGCCCTCCGCTCCCTCGCCGGTCTGGAGGACATCCAGGGCGGCCGCATCATGGTCGGCGGCCAGGACGTGACCGGCGTGCCGGTCAACAAGCGCGAGATGGCCATGGTGTTCCAGGCCTACTCCCTCTTCCCGCACATGACCGCGCTCGAGAACGTGGCCTTCGGCCTCGAGGTGCGCGGCGTGGGCAAGGAGGAGCGCCGTCGCATCGCGATGGAGCAGCTCGAGCTCGTGGGCCTCAAGGACCAGGCCAAGAAGTACACCCAGCAGATGTCCGGCGGCCAGCAGCAGCGTGTGGCTTTGGCCCGCGCACTGGCCATCAAGCCGCGTGTGCTGCTGCTCGACGAGCCGTTGTCCGCCCTGGACGCCAAGGTGCGTGTGCAGCTGCGTGACGAGATTCGCCGCATCCAGCTCAACACCGGCACCACCACCGTGTTCGTGACCCACGATCAGGAGGAGGCGTTGGCGGTGGCCGACCGCATCGGCGTGATGAACCACGGCCGCATCGAGCAGATCGCCGCTCCGCAGGATCTCTACCAGCGCCCGGCCACCGAGTACGTGGCCACGTTCATCGGTCTGACCAACCGTCTGCCCGGTGCCTCCAACGGCGAGGAGGCGGTGGTCTTCGGCCAGCGCCTGCCGCTGCTGCCGAACTCCGCCACCGGTGATTCCGTGGCCGTGCTCGTGCGTCCCGAGAACCTCACGCTGGCCCTGCCCTCGCAGCATGACTCCAACATCGGCGAGCACGCCCGCGTGGAGGTCATCCACTTCCTCGGCTCCCTGGTGCGCGTGGACACCGTCATCACCTCCGGCGAATTCCAGCGCTGGAACAAGGGTGAACAGCTCAAGGTGACCGTGCAGCTGCCCGCCAGCGAGCTGCCGGCCGGCCTCGCCACCGGTGACGAGGTGGTCGTCACGCCGCGTGCCGTGGCCGCCCTCGCCTGCTGATTCCAATCGGCACCTAGCGCCTCACGCTTGCCGCGGAATTGGCGTCTATCAGGGGTCGCGCGATTACGCGCGTCCCCTTTTGCGTATTGACGGTATTGCGCGGTATCGCGCGCGTAGGGATGATTCGTGCGCGATGCCGCGCGTGATTCGTGCGTTCGGTGTTGCGTTCGGGATTTCGTTTGCATTCCACATGATGCGACCTGATGCGACATCATTCCACATCATTCGACATGATGCGACATCATTCCACATCATTCGACATGATGCGACATCATTCCACATCATTCGACATGATGCGACGGCACGCTATGCCGCCTCAATCACTCTGAGGGATGAACTTGATTCGCCTTGGAATCACTGGGAAATCGCTCTGAAGAATGAGCGCAAGCGCAGCGTCCGTCCCTTATTCTGAATCATGGC
>NZ_JFAO01000043.1:0-9137 GCF_006408945.1 Bifidobacterium sp. UTBIF-78 | reverse complement strand
AGGCATACGAGATCGGTGCTGTCGAACCAGTGAGGATAGGGGAACCACATGAACGAGACAATGCCGTCCGCTCCGGAAATGCAGCCGCAGCAGGACAACACTCAGCCATCGCAACCTGTGGTGCAGCACAATAGCCTGCAGCCCGATACGTCATCCAATGCGCATCAGCCGCAGCCGCAACCGCAACCGTCCGATCCGCGCCCGACACAGCATTCCGGTCCGGGACGCGATTGGCTGGCCATCGCCCGCCGGCGGTTCTCGCTTATCGGAGCCACAATCGTGGCCATGATGCTGATCTGGCTTGTGACGGCCGAGACAGGTGGAGCCATCCTGCGCTCGGTATTCGGCGATGATGCGCCGATGTGGGCGACGGTCCTGGTCTCTTCGGGAACGATATACCTGATCGCCATGCCATTGAGCATGCTCATCGCCACGCGCGTGCCGGTGTTGCGCACCGCCCAATACCCCATGCGCGCCGGTGAGTTCTTCCGGATCTTCATCATGGTCGTGGCAGTCGGATACGTCGGCAATATTATCGGCACGGTACTGTCGTTGGTGCTGAGCCGGGGACAGTCCTCGAATCGAATCATCGACATTCTCGCCGGCGGTGACTGGTGGGTCAATGTGCTGTTCCTCGTCGTGCTCGCGCCGATTTTCGAGGAGTGGATGTTCCGTCAGCAGCTCATCTCCCGGTTGCGTCGATATGGCGAAAAGACGGCGATCCTGTATTCGGCTCTGGCGTTCGCTCTGTTCCACTACAACCTGTACCAGTTCTTCTACGCCTTCGGCATGGGCCTCCTCCTCGGGTACGTGTATACGCGCACCTCGCGTCTGCGTTATCCGATACTCATGCACATGTTGTTCAATCTCAACGGTTCGGTGGTGGGGCCGCTGATCATCCGGCAGGTCGATCCTCACTTCTTTGACGGTTCCATGAGCAACGAGGAGCTTCTGCGTTTGGTGCAGACGGCGGATGCAAGGCTGACCGGACTCGGTTATTACTCCCTCTACGTCATGGTGCTGCTTGCGCTGACCATCGCCGGCATCGTGCTGCTCATCGTCAAGCGCAAGAGCTGGGAGTTCTACACGGCACCCGAGGAACTGCCCGCAGGGCGTGTGGCGCGTACGGCGTACGGCAACATCGGCACGATCAGCTATCTGCTGCTCACCATAGCTCTGACGGGTGTGGCGCTGCTGATGTGAGCCGATTCCTTCGGGCCGGCCGGTCGTTGGGACTGACGGAATCGTATCCGGATTGCTTCCGGATTGCCTCTGGATTGTACCCGGGGGCTGCGATTGAGGCCGACAGCGTTGATACAGCGATTACAGCAGATATGGCAGTGGCTCCCTCTCATCGGAAGGGAGCCACTGCCATATCTGCGCTAGCGGGGTATCATGCCCTGTCGGAACACGGGGACGTGGTCACAGATTGTGGGCCGAGCCGCCGTCCTCCACCAGATAATCCGGCGCGGGCGTGGCGATGGCCCGTGCGGCGCGGTCGCGCGCGGTCGAAAGCAGTACGCCGGGGCGCACGAACAGCAGCACCTGACCGGTCATGCCGTACGGCGAGAAACCGGTGAACTTGACCAGCGGCGGCTGCCCCTCGAGGGCCATATCGGCGGTGGCCTGCGTGACGCGCGCGAGGATGTCGCGGCTCACCTCGGCCGGGTCGCTGGAGACCTTGGCGGTGAACTCAAGCGTCACCATGCCCTCGCTCGACGGCGTGAGCTTGGTCAGGGCCGCGGTGTTGAGGATGGAGTTCGGGATGACCATGCGGTCGCCGCCACGCGTCTCGATCATCGAGTGACGCCAAGTGATGTCCACCACGGTGCCGGTGGTGCCTTGGATGGTCACCAGATCGCCGGGCTGGATCACACGGCCCAGCATGAGTCCGAAGCCGCCGATCACGTTGGCGATGGTGTCCTTAAGGCCCAGCGAAATCGCCACACCTCCGATGCCGAGGGCGGTGACCAGTGTGGTGGGGTTGATGCCAAACACCGGTTGCAGCACCATCGCCACCGCCGCCGTCCAGATCACCACGCGCATCAGGTTGATGAAGATCGAGGCACTGGGGATCTGCGACTTGTCGAGCGCTTTGCGCAGCAGTCGGCTGACGATGTGGTTGGCCACGAACGCCACGACCAGCACCAGTACCAGCCAGATGAGCTTGCCGGCGTTCGTCTGCAGCCAGCCTGCCATGAAGTTTCTGAAATCGGTCATATGGCCACCGTAACAGCCCGGCGGAACAGGTTTGCCTTGAGCCCGGCGGTGACAGAGCCGATCGGTGGACCGGGACTGTCACCGCATAGGCCGCGCTGGTATGCGTAGGTCCGGCAAACGCGGGGAGCTTATTGCTGCTGGTGCTCGCGACAGGTTTGGCCGAGGCCGCGCGCCAGACGGATCGGATCGAGGATCTCGTCAAGCTGCTCGGCGGGCAGATCGGTGCGCTCGCCGGCCACCTCGCGCACGGTGCGGCCGGAGCGCACGGCCTCGGCGGCGATGTCGGCGGCGGCCTCGTATCCGATGTAATGGTTGAGGGCAGCGGAGATCGACGGCGAGTACTGCGCGAATTCGCGGCCGCGTTCGATGTTGACCTTGATACCCTCCACGCAGTTGGTGCGGAAGATGGTCATGGCGTTGGTGAGCAGCGACATACCGCTCAGCAGTTCATGGACCATCACCGGGTCGAAGGCGTTGAGCTGCAGCTGCCCTTCCGCCACGGCCCAGTTCACGGTCACGTCCATGCCGAAGATCATGAAGCAGCACTGGTTCACGCATTCGGGGATCACCGGATTCACCTTGCCCGGCATGATGCTCGACCCGGCTTGGCGCGCGGGCACGTCGAGGTCGTTGAAACCGCAGCGCGGGCCGGAGTTGAGCAGGCGAAGGTCGTCGGCGGCCTTCTTGAGGTGCACGGCGAGGCTTTTGATCGCGGCGGAGGTGGCCACGTATGCGCCCATGTCGGTCATCGCGGCCACCGGGTCGGGTGCGGCGGTGACGGGCAGGCCGGTGATGCGGCCCAGATGGTCGATGGCGGACCTGCGGAACCGGAGATCCGCGCAGATGCCGGTGCCGATGGCCGTGGCGCCCAGATTGAGCTGGGCGAGCAGTGGCACCACACGGTCGAATGCGGCGAGATCCGACTTCAGCAGCGTGGCGAAGGAGTGGAACTCCTGGCCGTACGTGATCGGCACGGCGTCCTGCAGCTGGGTGCGACCGATGGTCACGTCGTTGACGTGCTTGTCCGCGAGGTCGTGGAAGGCGCGTGCGAGCTTCTTGGTAGCCTCGGCGAGCGGGCCGATCGCGTCGATGAGCGCGAGCTTGCAGGCCGCAGGGTAGGTGTCGTTGGTGGACTGGGACTCGTTGACGTCGTCGTTCGGATGGATGTAGTGGTAGTCGCCGCGCGGATGTCCCGCGATCTCCAGCGCGCGGTTGGCGATCACCTCGTTCATGTTCATGTTCGAGGAGGTTCCGGCGCCGCCCTGCATCACGTCCACCGGGAACTGGTCGGCCAGTTTGCCGGCCTCGATCTCCAGGCACGCCTGACGGATGGCCTCGGCCTTGTCGTGGTCGAGCAGGCCCAGTTCCTCGTTGGCGATGGCGCACGCGCGCTTGACTGTGGCGTAGGCGCGGATGAGCTCCGGATGCTGCGCGTCCGTGATGCCGGAGACCGGGAAGTTGGTGATGGCGCGCTGGGTGTGGATGCCCCAGTAGACGTCTGCCGGCACCTCCAGCTGGCCGATGCAGTCGTGCTCGAGGCGGGTGGCGGCGGGATTGGCGGTCGATGGATCGGTGGTCGATGGGCTGATGGTCGATGGATCGGCGGCCTTGGCAATGGAGATGGTGTTCGTCGTTTCACTCATGATTCCATTGTCCCGTCGCCGGCGCCGAAATGCCAGAAGACGTGGGTAGTTGCGCCTTGTGAGAAACCTCACCAGTATCGTCTAGCGGCGCCTGCGCTGTTGGGCGTCATCGGCAGACGTGCGTGTCGTGAGCGGTGAGGCCTTGCGCATTATGGGCGAAGATGCGGTTCCAATGGGCGAGCATGTCCTCGCGGCTCATGGCCAGATAGGTGCCCATGGCCAGTACGGCCACGTCCTCCTTCAGCAGGTCCTTGAGCTCGATGGTGTCACTGAGCTCCGGCCAGCGCCGTAGCACGGCGAGCAGTCCGCCGACGGTGAATTCGACCATGAGGTCGGTTTTCAGGTCAACGTGTTCCGGATTGAGCTGAAGCATGCTGAAGAGCTGCAGTCGGGCGAAATCACGCAGGGATTCGGTCAGGTCCAGCGTGCTGTGAGGGCCTGCGAGCAGGGCCAGACGGTCAAGTCGCTGGCGTTGCTCCGGGTCGGAGAGCAGGGCGGTGACCCGCTCGCTCCACTGCTCCTCGGCGTCGCCGTTCGGGTCCGGGCGGTGCTGGACCGTGCTGGACTCCACCTGATGCAGGATGGCGGAATCGGCCAGTTCGGGAAGGCTGGAGAAGTGGTAGTAGAACGAATTGCGGTTCACTCCGGCCTCACGCACTACATCCGTGACGGTGATCTTACGGTAGTCGCGGTCGGCGAGGAGCTCCCAGAAGGCGTTCTCGAGGCGTTCCTTGGCGGGCAGGACCTCGGAATCATGGCGTGGGCGTGGCATTGGTCCTCCTTGTGCGGTTCTTGCGCTGTGGGCCGGGCTCGGTCTGGGCGGGCACCGGTGCAGGCCGGTCACGCGCGACGGTCCGGGGCCGCATGCATTGGCTTACGGTTTTCACCGTTCGCTTGCCTGCTGTGCGGCCTGTGGGTATGACGTGAGTCCGAGCGGATGCGGGTGGTCAGTCTGTCTAATAACTCAGTTTATTATACAGTATAACCAATTTACTGGTGAGCGTGGGTGCGTGGGTCTCTTCGGCTGAAAGGAGGGTTATTGATCGCTTCGGTCTGGTGCGTCCGCTTTTGGTCAGCACGCTGGCAGTCCTGACCAGAAACGGACGCAAATCGACCGCGGGGCGTCCGTTTATGGTCAGGAAGACTGAACTGCTGACCATAAACGGACGCTGAGTGCCTTCTGGGAGTCCGTTTCTGGTCAGTAGCGCTACATTCCTGACCATAAACGGACGCTTGGGATTATTGAGGTGCGGATAGGCACACGGGTGCAGACGTTCGCCGCAGGTACACCCGCGCGCGGAACCATGGCTTAGGCTGCGGATGATGTCGAGCTGGGGGAGTCTGGGGCGGATGGGGCTGGGGCTTGCGAGCCATGCTGGGATGCGGGGGCGGCCGTCGTCGCGTTGGGGTCGATGCCTTCTGCGGACGCGATGGCGTCCGTTGCTGGCGCTGGTTCTGCAGCGGGCGCAACGGATGGCGCGTCGGATGGCGCGTCGGATGGCGAAGTCGCGGACTCAGTCGCAGATGTCCCGGCCGTCGCCGCTGGCTTGCGCTTGGTGGCGGCTGCCCTGAACAGAATCGCCATTGCCTCGGTCAGATGCCGCCGGTCTTCGGGTGTGAGCCCCACGTAGGCGCCCAGCATGGAGGGGATCGCGGCCGGAAGATTGCCCATCAGATCGCTGAGCCGGGTGGCGCCGTTGGCGTGCAGCACGCGGAACAGCGCGTCCACGGCCCGCTCGCGTTGTTCGGGAGTCAGGGAGACCACCCACTGATTGAGTCGCTCGTTGAACAGCTGCGAACTGGAGCTGAGATCCGGCTCGGTGACGAATTGGTCGCCGTTCACCAGCCAAGTATGCGACGAATGCTGCATGATGCCGTCGGAATCGGACGCGACCACGCGGCATGGCTCCGGCGTCTCGAAAATCATGCCGACGATCGACGAGCTCGGCACGATCTTCGTCACCTTCGGCTGTATCGCCCGATAGGCCGGACTGGTCACGATCTCCTGCGGGAAGCCGGGGCCGTCCAGCGAATAGACGTGCTGGATGCGACGCTGGACCTTGGCGTCGGCGTTCATCGCCGCGTAAACCGCGAGATTGCCGCCTTTGGAATGGCCTGTTAGGATGATTGGCCCGGCCCACAGGCGCGCCACCGTGTCCAAATAGGCGCTCGCCGCACGTTGGGCCGGAACCGGGTACTGGAAGGACATGTTGAAGTCCTCTTTCCAGCCGATGAACGAGTCGTCGGTGCCGCGGAAGGAGATGACGAGTGTGCCTTTGCGTGTGGGATTGCGGCGGCTGCGTCCATCCGGCAGCTGAAACGTCGCGGCGGCGAACTGTGTCTGCTCGCCGCGATTGACGTGCTCGACCACGGCGCCGAGGCGCACGCCGGCGAATCGCGGGGACTTGGCGCATGTTCGGAACAGGGCGTGGGTCAGGCTCGGGTCGAGGACCGAGACCACTTGCTGCTCATGGGGCTTGTCGTTCTCCTCGTTGGCGGTCGATTGATGCAGCTTCTGATTGGCATCGGCAATGCTGATCGATTCCATCATCGGGTGCCACAGCGCTCTGAGCCAGAGAAGCGGATGCTCGGGCTCGAACGAGCGGATGCGAGACGCGAACGAGCCGTCTGCGGATTGGGGGTCGGATTCGTCCAGCGCCAGCGTAGGGCAGATGCGGGCCACGTCCTCGTAGATCAGCGTGCCGAAAATCAGCGCATCCACCTCATTGAGCGGCAGCTCGGCAAACGAGCGCTCCTCAGTGCGCACATAATCAGCGATGCTGGCCATGCTGCCCTCCTTTGGCTGTCGATTCGTGGCCATCTCGGCGGAGTCTGTGGTTCGTGTTCCTCCGCAGAGCTTCGGGGCGTGTGGGCTGCTTCAGTCGGTAGCCGTTTATGCGCTGCGGATGTCGTATTGCAGAGTGTATGACTACACTGTGGCATGCCTTCGCGGGCCCGTGGCCTCTTACCGGCAAAATTCTACGATTTCGGCCAGCATGGCTTGCTGGTGGTGCTCCCTCGGCGAACGTCGCCGGGCGTATTCCCGCCATGAAGCGGAATGATGTTGGATAATGCGTGAGGTTGCTGGCGCGGTACTTGGCGAATGGCGTTGTATGGGGGATGTGACGTTCGGTCTGCCGCGCATCCGCCCTACAGGTCAAATCGGGAGAGGTCGACGCCTTCGTGCTCGAGGAGGGCGGCTTTGATGTCCAGCCGGCCGCCGTAGCCGCCGAAGGAACGGCCTGCGCCGACCACGCGATGGCAGGGCACGATGATGGTGATCGGATTGCGTTTCACCGCACCGCCCACGGCCTGTGCGGCCATGCGTCCGCCGCCACGGCGCTCGGCCAACTCCGCAGCGAGCTCGCCGTATGACACCGTCTCGCCGTAGGGGATTTCAGCGACCAGATTCCACACTTCGCGTTGGAACGGAGTGCCGGTCGGCCTGAGTGCGGGCGCCGAAGCGAGGGCCGGGCGCTCGCCGGCGAAATACGCGGCAAGCCATTCCCTCGTTTGCTTGAACACTTCGATATGCTGCGAGTCGGTCGCATTGCAAGCGTGCGGGTCGTGGTTGTGGTTGTAATCGTGCTTGTTGGCGTTGGCGTTGGCATGTAAGGCCGGGTGCTGCTTCTCATTCGGCGCAAGTGGTGAGACGGCATGCCGTTGCTGTTCATGCTGCTGTTCGTGTTGCTGTTCGCACGAGAACGCGGGGCGAACGGTGGTCTTGCCGCTCGAGGTTGTGTTTTCGCGAATGCCGGTGAGCTCGATTGCTTCGGCGGTCGAGCCGGGGTGCGCCCACCACCAGTCGTCGAGACACAACTCGGTCAGGGATGAACCATCCGAAGTCATGATCATCCTGCCGATGGGGGTGTCGATCGTGGCGTGTGCCACATGTGGCATCGGCCGTTGCGCCAACTGTGTCATGACCACCATTATCCGCTCGGCTGCGGGCGAATCGGTGGCATCAAGGCTTGGCAAGTCGTCGATTGTCGGCCTATTTGCGTTGCGAAGGGTAGGTACACCGGTTGTGCAGTTAGCTATCTGCGTTGTAAGGGGTACATACCCAAGTAGAAGACCGTGCAAAACCGCGGAATACCGTAGCGGTTGTGGCTCTTATACTCTCGATAGCGGGAGCAAGGTACCCCTTGCAGCGCAGATAGCTGTTCGCGGAAGTGGAAATGTACCCCTTACAACGCAGAAACCCTCCTGACGATGTGCCGGATGTCCCAGTGTCCCGCGTCAGAGGTTCGTCTACGGATTCGCCGCCTCGCCCTACGCCGCTGCGACGTGATTTGCGGCATGCTCGGGAGCGGCACCCTCTACCGGGAACAAACCCTCGTCGCCTGAAACCAACCGACACAGGCCATGGCAACGAACCGCCAAGGGCAAGGCAAAGCACGCCCATCACAAAACCGACCCGGGCGAGACACAACAACCCCTCACAAGGTTGACAAAAACAGAGGCTTGTGCTGTTTTCGTGGGTTAGGTTGTGGGCTTTGGTAGTCGGATGTCGAGGCCGCCGCATCGGAGCATGACCAGGGCGATGAGGTTGTCCACGTGGTGGAAGCCGTAGGCCATGCGGATGGTGACCTTGATCCTGTTGTTGAACGCCTCGAGCCTGGCGTTGGAGTAGCCCAGCTCGATCGTGCGCAGGATGTCGGGCCGCCGCCTGCGGATCTTTCTGGAGAGCTCGACGATCTCGGGGATGCGGCTGTGGGACGCCCAGAACACCCAGTGTTTGAGTTCCGCGGTGGCCTGTCCGATCGGGTGTTTGAGCAGGTTCCTCAGCAGTTCCTTGAGCTGCCATGCGCGGTAGAGCTGTCCCTTGGGATCCGTGTTCCTCAATGCGGCGAGGGATTCGTCCTGCCGGTCGGTGAGATGGTCGGGGTTCTTCAACACGGCGTATTTGACGCCGCGCATGCGCTTGACGCCCTCCTCGTCGCCGCCGCGCCTCGCGTCGTTCCACAGGCGCTTCCTGACGTCGTCGAGCGCGCCGGTCATCCAGCTGACGATGTGGAAGCCGTCGAGCACGCGCTCCGCGTCCGGGCACCATTCGTGCACGCACGAGTCGATCCACTTCGCGCCGTCGCCGGTGACGACCCGGATGGATGCGCGCTGCCCGGGGGTGAGCTGCCTGAAGAACAGGTCGAACACGTCCCTGCCGTACCCGTCGTGCGCCCATATCACCCGGCGCCGTTCGTGGTCGACGACGACGGTGATGTACGTGTGGCCCTTCCTGTAGCTGGTCTCGTCCACGCCGATGGCGTGCAGCCC